>NZ_CAMPPN010000026.1:0-63281 GCF_946900935.1 Stenotrophomonas sp. Marseille-Q5258 | reverse complement strand
TGATGAGCCTGACGCCGGCCGACCAGGTGTGGGTCAGCGGCACGCAGACCACGCTGGCCTCAGGCGTGGCGCTGAACTGGCTGAGCCAGGGCTCGCTCACCCTGGCGGTGTCCGGCGGGCTGGTGCTCTACACCGCCGGCAACGAGGCCAAGGCGGACAGCCCCAATACCGAACGCGGCATCGCGCTGCACGCCGCGCAGGGCAAGGTCAGCGCACGCGCGCACAAGAACGTGGCGCAGCTGGCGGCCAAGACCGCGGTCAAGATCGCCAGTACCGAAGCGGACGTGCGGGTGTCGGCACCGGCCAAGCACGTGCTGGCCACTGCCGCCGGTGCGTACCTGCGCATCGAGGGCGACAACATCGAACTGGGCGCGCCGGGAACGGTGGAGTTGAAAGGGGTGCTGCGGGAGTGGACGGATCCGCAGCTGATGTCTGACACGGCCGCGTTGAAGAGCGCGACGCACAAAGGATGCGAGCCGCACCTGATGTCTGCGCAATCACGCTATGAGGGTACGGCCGATGTTGGATAACGCACTCTGCGAGCAGCTGGTCGCTCTCAATGATCGTGCTGGGGGAAACTGCTATCTGTTGATGCAGAACGGACACCAGGAAACAGAGGCGGACACGCGCTTCAATGACCTCGCAGAACAAATCCAGATCTGCTCGATGCCCGTACGGCATCCCGCGCTACCGCCAGGGTTCTCGCCCTACCTGCTCCGCATACGCATGAATGAAGGTATGCCGGCAACGCTGTCTTCCCTGGCAGTTTCAATGGCCCTTGCAGACAAGGCGACGAGCGCACTCAGGCGGGGTGTCGTACAACGCACCTGCGCGTGGATATGGACGTCGGCAACGGCCGAGCAACTCTCAGACAACATCGCAGAACGCCTGATATCTCCGTGTGCATCCGCGTACGCCGGGAGACGATGGCTCCGCTACTACGATCCCATGGTCACGGATCTGTTCCTGCAGGCGTGCACGCCGGCTAACCGGGCACATTACTTCGATTGCATCACCCACTGGGCCTTCATCGACAGATGGAAGCGATTGTCGGTGCATACACCAGACGCTGAAGCGCCCGTCGGTTGTCGAAACGTCAACTGGAGCTGCATCCGTTGCATCGGCGCAGTGAACCAGGCATGGATTCGAGCACGCTTGGACGCCATCGATGTTCTACCTGAAGCGTTCGACCTGGCGCTCGACGCGGTCGCCACTGCGCATCGGCAGGGCATGACAGAACAGGCGGATCTCGACTTGTTCGCATGGCAGAGCTTTTACTTGGGGCCACGATTCCACGCACACGACGTTGTGCGGGCGCTGCTCAGCGCTGTGGCGGCGGGCAAGCGCTATGACGAGATGGTCTATCAGATTGACGAGTCGACCTGGCAACGAGTTGCCCTCGAGGCAGGGCTGCATGGCCCCAAGTCAACCGGCTGGGGTGAACGATGAGCAGTCAGCAAGGTTCTCACGGGGAGAGCGCCAGCCCAGAAGTGTCTGATCTCCCCGCAGTCAAAGCCGTCCTGCCTGCCGAAGACGACCTGAAAGATGCATGCGATATATGCCGCAGCACCGGCCTGGCCATCCTTCCCGTTCGCTACACCGTCGTTCCCGATGCGTGTCCCGACGCGGGCCTGGGCATCCTGCGCGGCGGCCGTGCCTGCGCCGAGGCGATTGCGGCGTCAGGCTACAAGTATGCCCTCAGAACATTGCGACAAGGCATGCTCTACCTGTTCTATGAGCAGGGTGGGCCCTACGGCCCGAGGCATTGGGAGGCCTACTCGGTAGCCGAGAACGGAACGCTCTGGCGCCAGCCGTCCGCATTCACTGCCCGCGCCGTGGAAGGCGCCGGCCTGCCGGCCTGCAGCCGAAACGCGCACGACCCCATGCGTACCGAGTTCATCACCATCCAGCGCCCCCATCTGTGTGGCACGGTCTGGCTTGCATTCTCCCAGCACGTATGGACCCCTGCCACGCTGGATCGATATGCAACGGACGAGAAGCTGCGGGCAGAGCGGATGCAGCCGATCACGCCGGCAACGTGGATTCAATCACCTGCGTCGACCGCGGACTACGCCCCCATCAATGACGCATCGCTTCTGTCGAGCATCATGGAGTACAGGCAAACGAAGGACCCGGCGAAAGAGCCCGCCGAGCTTCCACACTTTGCCGCTCCCCGCGCGATCAGTCGATCCGACGGGACATTCTTCGGGGAGGTGTTGAGGGCCAACGCAACCCGCTATCCGTGGTCGCGACGCACCCGTTGGCATGACGCCAATGCGGCCGAACCCCTTCAGGATCGGTACCAGCTGCTTTGTACGCATAGCAGCAATGGTCGCGTCGGGGAGAGCCGGAAGAACTACGCCCCTATGCTGATTGGTCTGTGGGATGCCGTTGGCGTCGTCCACGAGCTCAACGGCTACTGCCACGACGTCATTGGAAACATCGAGCGCTACAAGCAGGAAAGAGCATTGGAGTTGAACGCCGTGGGCCATATCGAGCAGATATGCAGCCTACTGGAGCTCAATGGCGCCGTACTTTCTGACAACTACGCCAAGGCAAGCCTCGCTGAACTTGAGAGGCTATATGAAGAGAGGCGATCGAGACCGCGATACACGACGGGTGGTAGGAAAGTGGAGCCCGCCCTCTCTGAAGAGGACAAGAAGCAGTTCACCGACCATCTCTCCCGAGCGCTGCTCCCACTGTATCAACAGGAGGCGCGGGACAAATGGAACAAGAAGTACTGGCCTCTTATAGATGAGCCTTCCTTCAGGGCGTTCAAGGGCAACGTCGAGGTATTCATGGACGCTGCGCTGTCCTGCCTGGAGCCCAGAACAAGGGCGCTTGGATCGTGGTTGCGTAACGAGCTCTTCCTGGTCACGCTTGAGGACTTTGATGGAACGTCCCCGGGCTGTGGTCTGAGGTTCGAGGAGGTTGTGACCAATGCCATCGAGGGGCTTGGCATCAGCAGAGAAGGTCGCAGGATTCTGACCCTGCTGTCAGCGAACACACACGTTACCCGACGAGAGTGCCTCCTATGGCGTGTCATCGCCCAAAACCAGGACGATGCGCGACAAGAACTTGAGCAGACCCTCGCGGAGGCCAACGCACATCGTGATCTCGCTCTCAACGCATCGGGCGCCGCCTGGTTGACATTCGTGTCCGCAACTTCACACCTCAAGAAGTACCTGGACTACTACCGAAAGTTCGAGGCGGCGCAGAAGGAGGCGGTGCCGACGACGGCGGCAGACAGGATCCTTCGGGACAGCGGTGTAGATCGCTTCGTCACCACAGCAGGTGCCTTCATGCTGAACTGTTTCCCCTTGAAGGGTATCCAGGACAAAGCAGGCAATGCAATGGTCCGCTTTGTCTTCTACACCCGGGCGTTGATGAGTGCCGAAGAGGCCTCGGATCTGATCTCCAAGGAGGCCGGTGCCGGCGTCGAGGTCAAGCGGTACTTCCTCGATCGGGTGAACCATTATCGCTCCCGGAAGATCACGCAAGGCACGCCCATGATGTTTGCGCTCCGCGATGTGGAGCGACATCACGGAACGAGGTTGATGCAACAGCGTTGGAAGACAGCGGCCGACAGCAGCCGGAACGTTGTCCGTCTCAACTCCCTGACGGGCGTTCTGGAGTTGGTGAACTTCATCAACCTCTCGCTGAAGGCTGATAAGAGAGCGCGGGACTATGCCACTTTGCTGGCGTCAGGCATGTCGCTCATTGCCGTGTACACCAGTATTTCTGAAGGTGTCAGCAAGGAGTTTTATGGCAGTGCGAGCCGGAGTGTTGGGCGGATGAAAGTTGTCGGTGGACTCGCAGGCGGGGCTGGCAGCTTCATCGGGGCAGTCTATGACATGGGTGAAGTCTCCAAGGCTTCCAAAGATCAGCGATATGGAGCGACGGCTTCGCTTTTCATAAAGGCTCTTGCGGGTGGCTCAATTGGCAGTGCTCAGTTTCTGACTGCGCTCGCCTACTCATCGCCTGTGATCAAACGCGTCGTCGGAAGCAGCGCTGTGACGATCGCTTTAGACGGGATCAAGGCAGGTTTGACTGCGGCTACTTCGAAGGGCGCTGAATCTGCTCTCGCGTCGCAGTCGATGAAGCGAATCGGCGTATGGATACTGAGATTGGGTGGCTGGAAGGCGGCATTAGCGATGGCCGCCATTGAAGGAACTGTGTGGGCACTTAGTCCGAACGATCTCGAACTATGGTGTGAAGAAAATGCGTTTGGGAAGGTTAAAGAGGGATGGCTATTCGGGATCGGCGAGAGTGGTCCGAAGTTCAGATCGGTAAAAGAACAGGAGGAGACATTCATGGCTGCAATGGGAAGCGTTTCCACCAGGTCCAGTGAGGCAAGTACTGCTGATGCATAAGACAAATCTGGGTTCATTGGAAGTTATCCATGGAAAGGCCAGCAATGCGACGGTTGAGGGCGTACTTGTAAACACGCTCGGCCGCACAGGTGACCGCGAAGGCATGGCCGCTACGGGCGTCATTGCCGCCGCTATGGGATTGAGCGGCGCGGCTGCCCACATGGCGGCGTCCTCAATGGAAGAGATGGAAGAGCCGGTGGCCAAGGTGAGTTTCGAGCTTTCAGGTCAGCCAGTTGAGGGGTTGCTATGGAGATGGCCGTTCAAGGAAGGCGATCAGCTCACGGTCGTTGGCAATCATGTTGCTGGGGGCGGCTTCGTCGCACTTGCGGTAGTGAACGAGGCGGATCGAATCATCACTCTCTATCCTCATGTGAGTGCAGGGCGTCATGCGCACTGGTGGCGGGTGTTTCGATACTCGTTTTCTGTCAGCGTACTGGCGATCTTCGTCGCCCTTGCCTTCATCTGCATCACGTTATTGCCCATGGGTGATAGTGAGGCAAAGCAACTCCGCGTTATTGCGCTGGGATCGCTGACGGGCTTCGGATTTTTCGGTTGGATTGGCTACAGTCTGGGACGGCGCTTCACGCCCTACACGAGAATGGCCGAGGCAGTGTTCACGGCGATTGGCTGGAGCGATGTCAAATGGGTCAATCTCAGGGCAGACGTCAAGAAGCTAAGAAAGCCTGGTGACCCTCCTGCGCTTGGCGACAGCTATTTCAGGTACTGATCATCCCCGAGCAGTGTCACTGGAGATCGCAGTGGTCAACCCTGCAACCCAGGGAATCGAAGAAGGGAACCTGGCGTGGCGCGTCTACGCGCTGAACCACCTGCCCTTGGCCCAGGAACTGGTCGGTGCGCTGGACGCCGCGCAGACCGATGCGTCGGCGACGGATGTCTGGGGCATCGCGGCGACGGGGAATGAGGCGGTCATCCGGGTGCTGGACATGTTCGACAAGGCCAACGCTGCCCTGCGTGCCTGCGAAAATGCCGGACAGGTTGCGTGGTTCAAACGCAGCCTGCTCGGCACGGTGATGAGCTGGTACGCCCAATGGGGGCGTGTGCTGTACAAGACATCACTGCCTGCGGCGGCCGACAAGTTCCAGATGAATCTCATGACCCGCGCCCTGCAGCTGCGGATGGGAGACTACGCCCGGAACTACCCGGTTGCGGAGTTCCATGCCCGCTCGGCGGACACCGTCAAAACGTCCTACTGGCGTGGGCAGTTCAGCCGCTTTGTCCGTGTGGGCCTTGATCGTGAGATGGCCAAGGGGCGCGAAGGTGGCGTGTATCAAGGACGGGCGCTGATGCTCGCCACGCTCTTCGAGTCTCTCAATCTCATGATCAAAGGGCGCAACCTGCTCGGCGACGCCCCAACAGCACGCCAGGGCGCGGAGCTCATCGCCTCTGGATTGACCCTGAGTGGGGGCGTGCTGGCAATCCTTGAAGAAGGGTCTACCTGGATCAAAGGGAACTTCAAGGCGGGATCCCAAGTCGCTTCGTATAGCGGGGTATGGGGCGGGCGGTTGGGCCTTTATGGGGGTTTTCTGGTTGGTATCGCCGGTGTGATCAGCGCAGTGCTGGACGTGAGCGCGATGGCTGAGAGCTCTCGACGCAGAAGGCGGTGGCTGGCCACTGCGTACGGAGCCAGAGCCTTCGTTGCAGGGGCAGTTGTAGGGATTGGCGCAACCATCAGTTTCGCTGGCTCAGCTCCATTCATACGCACCCTCTACAAGCGAACAGGCAGCAACTTCATTCGAGGACTGATCAGGGGCACGGGTGGATTGGCGGCATCTCTGTTGGCAAACAAAGATCTAATGGTGATGCTCCGAGTTTGGGGTGCTCGGTTAGGTTGGGCTGGTGTAGCTGCCACGGTCATGATCACTCTCCTGAGTCCGGATGAGTTTGAACAATGGTGTGAGAAAAGCATCTTTCGGAAGGACGCTTCATCAAAGGGGTACCGAGATCGGGAAGAAGAGCTGGTCGCAATCGTGCAACTTCTGAATCGAGGTGACTGAGTCATATGTATCTGTTGGAGATGCTGTTCTGGAAAGCAAAAACAAGCGCCCCTCGGGCTACGGAAGAACTCGATAGCTCTCCCATCCAGCAGGCGTGCATTGGTGTGGAGAGCAGAATTCAACGTGAACCAGCTGACGAGTACGCGATATTCTCAGTATCTGATCGGCTCATGGATGTGCAGGGCGCTTGGCAGGAAGATAGAAGGGGGGTAGTTACCTGTCTTTTTCTAGGGGTCATGTACGTTCTACAGGCGCAGCTCCTTTTCGAAGTGGTCAAGCCTGGCATGGAAGTCATGGTGTTGGGCGTTGACGAGACTGGAGAACGGATTGCATGGCACGACCATGTGGCAATCCTGTTGCATGTCTTAATGTGGGCGGGCGCGAATTTTGCTCTATTCAAGTATTGTCTCCGTTGGATCAGACTTGAAGTTTTCACGCAACAGCGCATCATCGCTCGCTTCAACCGTGTCACCCGGCAAGTGCACATCAATAGGCCATCCTACGCAGGTGGGATTATCACTCTCCCGTGGGATGCTACGGTCATGGAGATGACAGGCGGCGATCCAGGCTCTCGTACAGGAGATGGAACGCTGGTCATGGGATGGCAAGGCGATCGCACCGGTGCCGGGTTCGATGAGGTGTGCATGCTCGGCGGCCTCCTTCAGGATAAAGGCAGCGCCGAAGCCCTCGGTGAATACATCCGCCGCTACATGGAAGAAGGCCCCGATGCCGTGCCGCAGCCCAAACGCTTGCGTGCAACGTTTCCCTGGCCTTGGGATTCTGTGCGTTCCACCTTGAGCTTCCTGCTCCCGTCCTGGCGTACCGGCGACAAGGGTCTCGTGCTGACCTTCGCGCTGCTTCTGTCTCCTCTGCTGCTGCTGCACAGCCTCTGCCACTGGATTTCATTGCTGTTGTGCTGGCCCACCCGGTGGCCACGCATCATCCGCCGCGCCGGCCTGCCCGGGGCGCCACTCCCTGCACTCACCGTGGCCGAAGACTACGGACCGGAGATTGCGCAGAAGTTGCGGGCGTCGGTAATGAAGCTGGTCAAGCCATCCTCGGCAGCCGATTGTGTATCTGATGCATAAGACAAATCTGGGTTCATTGGAAGTTATCCATGGAAAGGCCAGCAATGCGACGGTTGAGGGCGTACTTGTAAACACGCTCGGCCGCACAGGTGACCGCGAAGGCATGGCCGCTACGGGCGTCATTGCCGCCGCCATGGGATTGAGCGGCGCGGCTGCCCACATGGCGGCGTCCTCAATGGAAGAGATGGAAGAGCCGGTGGCCAAGGTGAGTTTCGAGCTTTCAGGTCAGCCGGTTGAAGGGTTGCTATGGAGATGGCCATTCAAGGAGGGTGATCAGCTCACAGCCATTGGCAATCGTGTTCCCGGCGGGGGCTTCGTCGCACTTGCGGTAATGAACGAGGCGGAGCGAATAATAGCCCTCTACCCACACGTGAGCGCAGGAAGCCACGCGCATTGGTGGAGAGTGTTGCGGTACTCGCTAGCCATCGGCATCCCGGGGATCGTCCTCACGCTGGCACTTGTTTGCATCGGACTCGCATCGACGGGCGAGAACGTCTTAAATGAACTTCCTATGTTGTTGCTGATATCGCTCCCGAGTATCGGAATATGCCTTGGGATTGGCTACAGTCTGGGACGGCGCTTCACGCCCTACACAAGGATGGCCGAGGCCGTGTTCACGGCGATTGGCTGGAGCGATGTCAAATGGGTCAATCTCAGGGCAGACGTCAAGAAGCTAAGAAAGCCTGGTGACCCTCCTGCGCTTGGCGACAGCTATTTCAGGTACTGATCATCCCCGAGCAGTGTCACTGGAGATCGTAGTGGTCAACTCTGCAACCCAGGGAATCGAAGAAGGGAACCTGGCGTGGCGGGTCTACGCCCTGAACCACCTGCCCTTGGCCCAAGAGCTGGTCGGTGCGCTGGACGCCGCGCAGACCGATGCGTCGGCGACGGACGTATGGGGCATCGCGGCGACGGGGAATGAGGCGGTCATCCGGGTGCTGGACATGTTCGACAAGGCGAACGCTGCCCTGCGTGCCTGTGAGAACGCCGGACAGGTCGCGTGGTTCAAGCGCAGCCTGCTCGGCACGGTGATGAGCTGGTACGCCCAATGGGGACGCGTGCTCTACAAGACATCACTGCCTGCAGCAGCGGACAAGGTCCAGATGAATCTCATGATCCGGGCCCTGCAACTGCGGATGGGAGACTACGCCCGGAACTACCCGGTTGCGGAGTTCCACGCCCGCTCGGTGGACTCCGTCACCACGTCCTACTGGCGGGGGCAGTTCAGCCGCTACGTCCGAGAAGGCCTTGAGCGTGAGATGGCCAAGGGGCGTGAGGGTGGCGTGTATCAAGGGCGGGCGCTGATGCTCGCCACGCTCTTCGAGTCTCTCAATCTCATGATCAAAGGGCGCAACCTGCTCGGCGACGTCCCTACCGCACGCCAGGGCGCAGAGCTCATCGCCTCGGGATTGACCCTGAGTGGAGGCGTGTTGGTGATCCTGGAAGAAGGATTCACTTGGATCAAAGGCAACTTCAAACCGGCATCCCAAGTCGCTGCGTACAGCGAAGTGTGGGGTGGCCGGCTGGGACTTTATGGGGGGTTCTTGGTTGCGACTGCTGGCGTGGTTGGGGCAGTGCTGGATGGAGCTGCAGTTGTGCAGAGCGCGAAGTCTGCTCGCGTTCACCTCGCAATTGCATATGGCGCAAGAGGAGTCATATCTGGGACGGCAGCAGTAGTAGGGGCAACGATTAGCTTTGCTGGATCCGCACCCTTCCTCCGCGCATTGCTAGAAAGGTCGAGAACCAAGTTCTTCCGCACCTTGTTCGATATCTCCAGTCGCCTTGCTGCCACGCTAATCGCCAAGGAAATGGTCATGCTGATGCTTCGTGCATGGGGAGCTCGGCTGAGCTGGGCCGCTGCAGCCGCCAGCGTACTAATCATCGTGATGAGTCCGGATGAGTTTGAAAAATGGAGCGAAAAAAGCATTTTCAGGCTAGACAAGTCTTCAAAGGGTTACCAAGATCGAGCGGACGACCTTGTAGCTCTCGTGCGAATAGCGAAAGGAGGGAGCTGACGAAGATGTATCTCATGGAAATGATTTTCTGGTTGGCAAAGTTGGATGCGAAGGAAGAGGGCCAAATGGCCGCGCGGCCGACTGTGTCCCTCAGCAGCGGTGCAGGCGTCGGGCAACGAATTCAAAGAGAGCCGGGCGACGAGTTCGCAGTATTCACTGTGAATAGACGCTTCATTGACATTCAGGGTGCATGGCAGGAAGACAAGAGAGGCATCGTCACCTTTGTCTTTATCGGCATCATGTTCGTCCTTCAAGGTCAATTTCTAGTTGGAGTAATCGTCCCGGGAGTTCAGCAGATGATCTCTGGGATTGGGTACTTTGGAAGGCCGCTTCCTTCGGATCACTACGTTGGAATACCCATATTCATTCTGATGTGGGCGGTGGCGAACGGCGTCTTCTTCAGGTTCTGCTGGCGCTGGGTGCGATTGGAGCTGTTTGTACAGCGACGGATCATCGTTCGCTTCAACCGCGTCACGCGTCAGGTACACATCAACAGACCTGCCTGCGCGGGTGGAACGGTCACTCTCCCATGGGATGACGCCATCATGGAGATGACGGGCGGCGATCCAGGCTCCCGCACCGGCGATGGAACGCTGATCATGGGGTGGTCAGGGGATCGCACCGGCGCCGGGTTCGACGAGATCTGCATGCTCGGTGGCCTGCTTGACGATCAAGGCAGCGCCGAGGCGCTCGGTGAATACATCCGTCGCTACATGGAGGAAGGCCCCGACGCCGTGCCTCGACCCAAACGCCTGCGTGCCACGTTCCCTTGGCCCTGGGATTCCGTGCGCTCCACCTTGAGCTTCCTGCTCCCCTCTTGGCGTAACGGCGACAAGGGCCTTGTGCTGACCTTGGCCTTGCTCCTGTCCCCGCTGCTGCTGCTGCACAGCCTCTGCCATTGGATCTCGCTGCTGCTGTGCTGGCCCACCTGGTGGCCGCGCATCATTCGCCGCGCGGGCCTGCCCGGAGCGCCGGTCCCAGCCCTTACGGTGGCCGAAGACTACGGACCGGAGATTGCCAGGAAGCTACGGGCATCGGTCATCAAGCTTGCCGACCCCTCACCCTGAACGGGTCACCCATCCTGAACCCGCCTCCACCTGCGACAAAGTGAAGCAGCGCGTCACCGGGTCGCATGTGCCTTTAACGAATACCGGCCCAGAATGGTGCGGATTCCAGAGTGCAGGCGGAGGCGTCAGGTGGACGCGTTGTTGTTGTCGCGGATCCAGTTCGGGTTCGTCATCAGTTTCCATGTGCTGTTCCCGGCCTTCACCATCGGTACGGCCAGTTGGCTGGCGTTCGTGGAATGGCGTTGGCTGCGCACCCGCAACCCGGTGTGGCGCGAGCTGTACTTTTTCTGGCAGAAGATCTTCGCCGTGTCCTTCGGCATGGGCGTGGTCAGCGGCATCGTGATGGCCTTCCAGTTCGGCACGAACTGGCCGCGGCTGAGCGAGGTGGCCGGCAGCGTGATCGGCCCGCTGCTTACCTATGAGGTGCTCACCGCCTTCTTCCTGGAAGCCAGCTTCCTGGGCGTGATGATGTTCGGCTGGGGCCGGGTGTCGCCGCGCCTGCACTTTTTCTCAACCTGCATGGTGGCGCTGGGCACGCTGTTCTCCACGTTCTGGATCCTGTCGTCCAACAGCTGGCTGCAGACGCCGGCCGGGTATGCGCTGATCGACGGGATCGTGCACCCGCAGGACTGGTGGCAGGTGGTGTTCAACCCCTCCTTCCCGTACCGCCTGGCACACATGGCGCTGGGGTCGTTCATCACCACCTGCTTCGTGATTGGCGGGGTGGGGGCGTGGTATTTGCGCAAGGGCACCCACGTGGAGGCCGGCCGCACCATGCTGCTGGCAGCGGTGGCGTTTGCCGCGCTGACCGTGCCGGTGCAGATATTCGTTGGCGACATGCATGGCCTGAATACGCTCAAGCACCAGCCGATGAAGATCGCGGCGATGGAAGCGCACTGGCACGCCGAAGGCGAGGGCAAGGGCGTGCCGCTGGTGGTGTTCGCCCTGCCCAATGAAAAGGCGGAGCGCAACGATTACGAGATCGCCATTCCGCGCCTGGGCAGCCTGATTCTCACCCACTCGATGGACGGCACCTTTGACCCGCTCACCTCGGTGCCGGCCAGCGAGCGTCCGCCGGTGGTGCCGGTGTTCTTCGCGTTCCGGATCATGGTCGGGCTGGGCACGTTGATGCTGGTGCTGGCCTGGGTGTCGGCGTTCCAGTGGTGGCGAGGGCGGTTGCTGCAGTCGCGCTGGTTGATCCGTGGCTGGAACTGGATGCTGCCGAGCGGCTTCATCGCGCTGCTCTCGGGATGGTTTGTGACCGAGATGGGCCGCCAACCCTGGGTGGTGTATGGCGTGCTGCGTACCGCCGACGCGGTCGGGCCGCAGAGCCTGTGGATGACGGCGCTGTCGTTGGGGGTTTATGTGGTGGGCTACGCCTTCGTGTTCGGCTGGGGCATCTGGTATCTGGTCAAGATCATCCGCACCGGGCCCAAGCCGCATGATCCGGCACCTGCGCTGGACGCCGGCAGCCATACCCCGGCACGGCCGCTGTCGGCCGCCGACGAACCGCTGGAGGAGCGCTGACATGGAGATGACAACGTGGCTGCCGGTCGCGTGGTTCGCGGTGATTGGCTTTGGCGTGCTGATGTACGTGGTGCTGGACGGCTTTGTGTTGGGCATCGGCATCCTGGCGCCGATGGCCGAGGACGAGGAACAGCTCGATGTGATGATGAATACTGCCGCACCGATCTGGGACGGCAACGAGACCTGGCTGGTGCTGGGTGGGGCGGGGCTGATGGCCGCCTTCCCCAAGGCCTACGCGGCGATGCTGTCGGCACTGTACCTGCCGGTGCTGCTGCTGGTGGTGGCGCTGGTGTTCCGCGGGGTGGCGTTCGAGTTCCGGTTCAAGGCGCATCGCTCGCGCCGCCTGTGGAGCGTGGCCTTCGGGCTGGGCTCGTTGTTGGCGGCCTTCGCCCAAGGGGTGATCCTTGGCGCCCTGGTGCAGGGCCTGCAGGTGGTGGACGGGCGCTATGTCGGCGGCGCGTTCGGCTGGTTCAGCCCGTTCTCGATGCTGACCGGGGCGGCCGTGGTGTTCGGGTACGCGCTGCTGGGCAGCACCTGGCTGATCCTCAAGACCGAGGGCCGCGAGCAGGCCTTCGCGCGCACGCTGACCCGGCCGCTGGTCGTGGCGGTGATCGTGTTCATGGGGCTGGTCAGTGCGTGGCTGCCGTTCCTGGATTCGCGACTGATGGCGCGCTGGTTCAGCGATAGCAACTTCTGGTGGCTGTCGCCCGTGCCGCTGCTCACGCTGGCCGTGGCGGTGGCGCTGTGGCGCAGCGCGATGCACCCGCGCCGCGACCTGCCGCCGTTCCTGCTGACGCTGGGGCTGTTCGTGCTGGGCTTCATCGGACTGGTGCTGGGCATGTGGCCGTACCTGCTGCCGCCTAGCATGACCTTGTGGCAGGCGGCCGCGCCGGCGTCCTCGCTGGGCTTCAGTCTGGTCGGGCTGGTGGTGCTGCTGCCGGTGATCTTGGGCTACACCGCGTGGTCGTACCGGGTGTTCCGCGGCAAGGTGACCGCAGACGCTGGCTATCACTGACCGGGTGGCCGCGCCGCGCGCGTGGCGCTACCGGTGCAGGCCTTCGATCTCGACCAGCAGTTCGGCCCGGCACACCTCGGCGTGGAGCACCACGAACGCAGGCGCTGCCGGCAGGGCGGCCAGTTGCGCAGCCACCGCGTCCAGGTCGCCGGCATTGCGCACGTAGACCTTCAGCAGCGAGGCGCTGCCCAGCGTCGGCGACAATGCCGGCCGCTGGCCACGTGCGGCATCCACCAGGCTTTGCAGGTTGGTCAGCGTCTCAGCCAGCTGTTCCGCCAGCGCGCCGGTGTGCTGCGAGGCATGCCCGATGATCGCCGCCGTGCCGGATTGCAGCAGCGGCAGGCCGGTCGCCAGCGGCGGCAGCAGGGCCCGCGCGAAGCTCGGCGCCTGTGGCCCGTACTGGCGCGGGTAGCGGAACGCACTGACCTGGCGGGGATTCTCGAGCGGCACACCGGGTTCGCGGGCGGACAGCCAGTACACCTGCAGCCGGCGCACGCCGTCGACGCGGCCGATGCAGGTGGCGGCGGGCAGAGCGGCTTCGTCCAGCGTCTGCAGACCCCGAACGCGGCCCACGCAGAAGCGGCGGTAGCGCTCCTGATCGCCGTCGCCTTCCGTTACGGCGTCGAGGTAGTTCCACGTGCGCAGCAGGTGCGGGTACTCCCCCTGCGCCAGAAAGCCGCTCATCCGCGCGTAGGCCTGCTCGGCAGCAGCAGCGATATCGCCGTCCACTTCGTCGATCTCCAGCACGCCAAACTGCACCGTCCCGTTGCGCGACCAGCGTATCGTCCCGGCGCAGCCGTACTGGACCGGGTCGGCGCTGCGCCAGATCTCGATGCGGGCAGGGCCATGCGCGGCCAGCGGTACCTGCAGCCAGCGGGGGGCGTCCGCCGGCATCGGCGAGGTACCGAAGCCGAACACGACCAGGGTGTGCGGATCGGACAGAGCATCGTCGCGGGCGGCAGCCGGCGCATAGCGTGCATCGAACAGCGCGGGGCCGGGCGGAATGAGCGCGTGCGCCGGCGGGGATGCGTTGTCGAGAGCGCTGCTCATTCCAGAGTGTCAAAGCTGCCAGTGCCAAGACGGGCATGATAGCGTGCGCTCCTTTCACGGCACCGCCGCCCGGCCCAGGCATGGTACGGGGTGCGATCCGGAACTGAACGGGTCCGCGACATTGATGAACCTGAATCTGCCGCGCGCCGGAAAACCGCCGTCGGCGCATCGCCGCAGCTTTCGCCCTTGCGCGGTTTCATCCACAATCATCCCACTCACTCCCAGGGCAAAGCCCCGCGGGCATGCAAGCCTACGTATATAAAAGCCAACGCAAGCAGGACACCTACGTCTACCTCGCCGTCCGCGATGACTTCAGCGCCGTTCCTGACGCACTGAAGGCCACGCTGGCGCCGTTCGCGTTCGTCCTGGAAGTTGCCCTTACTCCCGACCGTCGTCTTGCCCTGGCCGACGCCGCGCAGGTGCGCGCGAATCTGGCCGAGCGCGGCTTCCATCTGCAGATGCCGCCCCCGCCGGTCGCGCCGGTGCGGGTACCGCGCCGCGATGACCCGCGATGACTGACCTTCGGCCCTCCCGCGCCGCTGCCATCGCGATCGCCGTCGGCGGCCTGCTGGCGCTGGCGGCGGTGCTTGGGGGCGTGCCTGGCGCGCTGGCGGCCGCCCTGGCACAGCCGGCGTTCGCCCTCGGCGTGTCCTGGTGGCGCCGCACGCGCGCCGTGCCTGCACTGCCGATACTGGTGCGCCGCGATCTTCCCGCGCTCCTCGCCCTGTGGCTGCCGGGTCCGCTGCTGCTCGCCGCGCTGGTCGCCTGGCCGCTCGCCGCACTGCATGACAGCGGCAGCCTCGGCGCGGTGCTGGGGCTGAGCGTAGCGGTCAGTGCCGCCCTGCTCGGTGTCTGGCGCACCTGGCCGGTGTGGAACGATATCGAACGCTGCGATGGCAGCCTGGCGCGCCACTGGCAGACTTTGGCCAACCGCGACCTCACGGCATGGCGCGGCTTGGGCGTGGCGGCTGTGGTCGTGGCGGTGTGCGCCCTGGTCGTCCTGCCCGCCTGGCCGGGCCTGGTGCCTGACGGCCTGCGCTGGCCGCTGGCCGTGGCCACGCTGCTGCTGTCGCCGCTGGCCCATCTCCTGCTGCAGACCGTGCAGCCCGCCGACGCCCTGTCCGACGCGGTATCGCGCTCGCCGGATGCCCGCACCGATGCCGACCTGCTGGCCGACAGCGCGCAGCCGCCACGTCCGCTGGAACCGCTCGGACAACATGAACGCCTGCCGGCACTGTATGAGGCCGCGCGCAGCGGTCGGGTGGATCGCGCCCTGCAACTGCTGCAGGCCGGCGCGGACCCCCACGGCCTGCCCGATCCGCAATGGCGCGACCAGCGCAGCCTGGCCGTGCTGGCGGCGGTGCTGCCCGACCTGCGCCTGCTGCGCGAACTGATCGCCCGCGGCGTGGACATCAACGCCTCGCCGCGCGGCATGACGCCGCTGCTGGCCGCCACCCGCGACAGCTGGCACGGGCGGCCGGAAGCTGTGATGACCCTGCTGGCCAACGGCGCCGATTCGCGCGCGGCCGACAGCGACGGCAATACCCCCCTTCACCACGCTGCACGCAGTTCCGATCCGGGCGTGGCCGCGCTGCTGCGCGACGCGGCCGCCGAGGTGGATGCGCTCAATCTGGATGGCTGGTCCCCGCTCGCGGTGGCCTGCCAAGTCGGCAACTGGCGGCTGGCGCGCTTCCTGCTGGAGCGTGGTGCCAAGACCGAACCGGCCGACGGCACCCCCGTTCTGCTGGCGGCAGCCGGCACCGAGGAAGACGATCCGGCCGGTGTGCAGCTGCTGCTCAAGCACAAGGCCCGGGCCGACGCGCGTGACCGCCAGCGGCGCAGCGCGCTGCACGAAGCGGCACTGGCCGGCCACGTGGACATCATCGATGTGCTGCTCGCCGCCGGCGCGAACCTGGAAGCGCGCGACGCCCTTGCGCGGACGCCGTGGCTGGAGGCCGCCCGTGGCGGCCGTGCCGCCGTGGTCGAACACCTGCTGCCGCACCATCCCGACCTCAACGCCGTGGACGGCGAAGGCCGCAATGCGGTGCTGCTGGCCTGCATGGCCGACACCGTGTCGCCGCTGCTGGTCCGCCGCCTGCTGGACCTCGGCATTCCGGCCGACGCGGCCGATCCGCAGGGCCGGCGCGCGGTCGACATCGCTGCGGGTGCCGGCCGCTGGGCGATCGTGTCGTTGCTGGATCCGTCCTATCCCCTCCCGGCTGCGGTCAGCGATGGCCTGACCAGCGGCGGCGATGCCGATCCCACCGCGAACGCACTGCCGGACCGCCCCCCGCTGGATCTGCTGCGCGAAGCGCTCGGTTTCGGCAACGTCGAGGGCATGCCGGCGCTGGCGCGCCTGTGCGGTGCCGACGAACTGGGCGCCCTGCTGCACGATGGCGAGCTGGCACTGGACCCGCATGCCGTGGATTGGCTGCTCCAGCACGGCGCCGCCCCGGAGGTGCTCGACGCCTGCGGCGACACCCCCATGTTCGCGCTGCTCGCACGCGGCATCGATGCCGTGCCGGCGTTGCAGGTGCTGCTGCGTCACGGCCTGTCGCCGGCCGGTCGTGGCGGCCTGGCGCGCCTGCTCAGCGCCTGCGCACAGCATGACCATGCGTCGCGCGGGCTGGAGCAGCTCGCGCTGGAACTGCTGGAACGCGGTGCCGATCCCTTCGCCGCGTCACCGGCCGGTGATCCGCCGCTGTCGCTCGCGGTGCGGCTGGGCTGGTTGCGGCTGCAGCAGGCGCTGCTGGCACTGGGCGTGGACCGCGAAGCCCGTGACAGCCACGGCATGACCGCCCTGCACCTGGCGACCGCGCTGGCCCGCGAAGGGTCGATCAAGCTGCTGGTGCAGCAGGGCGCCTCGCCGGAAGCGCGGGCCGCCGACGGCCAGACGCCGCTCGGTGTGGCCTTGTCCATCGGTCGCCGCGATCTGGCCGACTGGCTGGACTGGCGCGTGTGGCCGCTGCCGCGCCGCGCGCTGCGCGATGGTGATCTGCCCGCAGCGGCGATGGCCGGCGATGCCGATGCCGTTCGCCGCCTGATCGACCTGGGCTTCGCCGTGGACGCGGTTGACGCGCAGGGCTGCACCGCGCTGCTGCGCGCGTCCGGCGGTGGCCACCTGGCGGTGGTCGACCTGCTGCTGGCCCGTGGCGCCAATCCGCAGCACGCAGCCGCGAGCGGTGCGACGCCGTTGTCGGCGGCGGTCAGCATGCGTCAGATCGAAATCGTCTCGGCGCTGCTCGATGCCGGGGCCGAACTGGAATACCGCCTGCCGGGCGGAGTGACCGTGCTGATGCTGGCCTCGGCGCTGGGCCTGCCGGATATCGTTGCGCGGCTGCTCACGGCCGGTGCCAACGTGCATGCCGGTGATGCCCAGCAACTCGGGCCGCTGCATTGCGCGGCCCTGTACGGCTTCAGTGCGCGCGACCGTTCGCGCCTGCTTGCGCTGCTGGATACGCTGCTGCTGGCCGGTGCCGAACCGGACCAGGCCGCGGCCGGCTCGGTGACGCCGCTGCTGCTGCTGCTCGGCGCCCGCGCCGAACCGGGTACCGCCTGCGACGAGCAGGTGGTACTGGCTGCCGTCGAGCGCCTGCTCGATGAGGACGTCTCGCTGGACGTGCGCGATCCGCGTGGATTTGGCCCGCTGCACCTGGCCGCGCTGCATGGCCTGCCATTGCTCGTGCAGCGGTTGCTGCGTGCAGGTGCCGATCCGGACGTGCGCGACGCGCTCAACCGCAGCCCGCGCGAAATCGCGGTGATGCGTGGCTTCATCGATGTGGCCGGCGAGTTCGAACCGCTGGTGCCGGGCGTGTCGTCGATGGCCCGCTTCCTGCGCGACAACGGCTGACCCCGACGCGGGCGTTTACCCGCGTCGGTCGTTGTCGGGCGTGCGGTCGCGTCCGGCATCCGCTTCGAACAGGTGCATCAGGTCCGCGCGCGCATCGCGCGAGGTCTGGATGACCGCCGCTTCGTCGTCGTAGACCAGGTACTGGTCGCGCAGCAGTTTCTCGTCGTGCTCGCGGAACCGCTGCACGTGGCTGCGCGCGGTATCGGCCGGAATGCCCAGTGCAATCAGCATGCGCTCGCTCAGCTCCAGGCTGGTGCCGAACACCTCGCGGAACGGTTCGGCGGACATGTCCATCAACCGCCACGCATGCTGGCGGTTGCGTGCGCGCACCAGCACCACGGCATTGGGATACATGCGCCGGATCAGGCGCGTGGCGCGCATGTTCGCGTCCGGATCGTCCAGGGTCACCACGTAGACGCGGATGAACTCGCCGCCGGCCGCGCGCAGCATCTCCGGCCGGGTCGGATCGCCGTAGTAGAGCTTGTTGCCGAACCGGCGCAGGTCCGAGACCGTGTCGGGGTTGGATTCCAGTGCCACGAACGGGATCTTCTGCGCGGTCAGCAGGCGCGCCACCACCTGGCCGAAGCGGCCCATGCCGGCGATCATCACCTGCGGCTGGCTGCCTTCGGTATCCACAGTATCGGCCGGACGCGCGCTCGCCTTGGGGGCATCGTCGCGCCCGAGCAGGCGCAGCAGGACGATCATCAGCAGCGGCGTGATTGCCATCGACAGGCCCACGATCGCGACCAGCCGATCATGGTTGGCGCTGCCCAGCAGGTGCGCGCGCTGCGCTTCGTTGAACACCACGAAGGCGAACTCGCCGCCCAGCCACAGCACACTGCCCAGCAGTACCGCGTGCCGCGTACGCAGCTTGGCAAGCTTGCCGATGATGAGCAGCAGGCCGAACTTCACCACCAGCAGGATGGCCACGCCGGCAGCGATCATCGCCGGTTCGGCGACGATGCGGTCCAGGTCGATACCCATGCCCACGGCGATGAAGAACAGGCCCAGCAGCAGTCCCTTGAACGGTTCGATCTGCGATTCCAGTTCGTGCCGGAACTCCGAGTCGGACAGCAGCACGCCGGCCAGGAAGGCACCCAGGCTGGGGCTCAGCCCGGCTTCCTGCATGAACCACGCCGTGCCCAGCACGACCAGCAGCGCCATCGCGGTGAACACTTCCGGGCTGCGCGTGCGCGCGATGATGTTGAACAGCCGGCGCAGCACCGGACGCCCGCACAGGATCACCACCGCCAGCGCACCGAGCGCCACGGCCACGTCGTTCCACTGCAGGGTGTCGTTGCGCGCGCCGCCGAGCAGCGGAATGGCGGCCAGCAGCGGAATGGCGATGAGGTCCTGGAACAGCAGGATCGCAAAGCCCAGGCGGCCGTAGTCGCTGTTGATCGCTTTGTGCTCGGACAGCAGCTGCAGGCCCACCGCGGTGGACGACAGCGCCAGCGCAATCCCCACGATCAACGCGCTCTTCCAGTGGAAGTGGTCGAGCAGCAGCAGGCCGCCGAGCACCAGCGCGCTCAGCGCAACCTGCAGGGCACCGGCCCCGAACACCGAGCGCCGCATCACCTTCAGCCGCGCCGGGGAGAGCTCCAGGCCGATCACGAACAGCAGCATCACCACGCCGATCTCGGCCGCGCCCAGGATGCGGTCGGCGTCCTGCACGAAGCCCAGCCCGTCCGGGCCGAGCACGACACCGGCGGCGAGGTAGCCGAGCACGGCACCCAGCCCCAGCTTTTTGAACACCGGCACGGCAATCACCGCAGCCAGCAGCAGGACCAGGGCCAGCTCGAGCGCGCCGCTATGCATGGGAGGACCTGCTCATGACATTGATGACCCGCGTGGTTCAGGGGAACTTGCCCCGGTGGATCGAGGCCCCGGTGGATCGAGCCCCGCGGCCGCCGGCCGTGCGGCCATTATGCGACGCGCGCGCGACGGCAACGACAATCCCGCCGCAACGGCCCGCCGGCGCCGGGTTGACCTCGCCGCCGGGGAGGTCCAGACTGCCCGCCGCTGCTGGCGCGTCCGCGCCGTCGGCAGTACACCCATCCGGAGTCCCCAACCCATGTCCAGCGACAGTAGAAGTCGACCTTGCTCGACGCCAGCGATGGCTACCGCCTGACACGGGTCGGTTCGCCAGCGTTGGCGTTGCGCAATGCGACCCCGACAGGCGAATACGATGAACCAGAAAGACCTGCTGCGCCCGGTGGCTGATGCCGCCTCCCTGAGCGCGCCCCTCGATGCCTTCAACACCGCCGATGCGGTGGAATTCCTCAACACTCTGGAGCTGTCGCGCGCCGCCGACACGCTGGCGGCGTTGCCGTTGCCGCGTGCGGTGAAGATGCTTGAACAGCCCGAGCTCAACCGCGGCGGCGATCTGGTCGCCGCGATGCCGGTGGCCCGTGCCGCCGCGCTGCTCGGGCTGATGGCCGACGACCGCGCGACTGACATCGTCCATGAGCTGGACGCCGATGACCGCGCCCGGCTGATCCCGCTGCTGGCACCGGAGGCGCGCCAGTCGATCCAGCAGCTGCTGAGCTACCCCGCGCACACCGCCGGCGCATTGATGACCACCGAGTTCGTCAGCGTGCCCTCGGACTGGACCGTGGGCCGCACCCTGCAGCACATCCGCCAAGTCGAGCGCACCCGCGAGACCGTCTACGCCATCTACGTGCTGGACCCGCAGACCCGCGTCCTGGTGCAGGTGGTGACCATGCGCCGGCTGATCACCGGCCTCCCCGATGAACCCATTCTCGACGTGGCGCAGGTCAATCCCCCAGTGAGCGTGGACGCCATGCTCGACCAGGAGGAAGTGGCACAGCTGATCCGCCGTCACGACCTGCTCGCCATCCCCGTGGTGGATGCGCAGCGCCACGTGCTGGGCATCGTCACCGTGGATGACATTCTGGACGCGCTGATCGAGGAGTCCACCGAAGACGCGCACAAGTTCGGCGGCATGGAAGCGCTGGAAAAGCCGTACATGCAGATCGGCTTCTTCGAAATGCTGCGCAAGCGTGCCGGCTGGCTCAGCGTGCTGTTCCTCGGCGAAATGCTCACCGCCAGCGCGATGCAGCACTACGAAGACGAGCTGGCCCGCGCCGTGGTGCTGACCCTGTTCATTCCACTGATCATGAGCTCCGGCGGCAACTCCGGCTCGCAGGCCACCTCGCTGCTGATCCGCAGCTTGGCCCTGCGCGAACTGCGCCTGCGCGACTGGTGGCGGGTTGCGCTGCGCGAGATCCCCACGGGTGTCACCCTGGGGGCCATCCTTGGCGTGCTGGCCATCATCCGCATTGTGAGCTGGCAGCTGCTGGGCCTGCACGACTACGGCGAGCACTGGGCGCTACTGGCGCTGACCATCGGTGCGGCGCTGGTCGGCATCGTCACCTTCGGCTCGCTGTCCGGCTCGATGCTGCCCTTCATCCTCAAGCGGCTCGGTTTCGACCCGGCCAGCGCATCGGCGCCATTTGTGGCCACGCTGGTCGATGTGACCGGCCTGGTGATCTATTTCAGCATCGCCGCGATGATCCTGAGCGGAACGCTGCTGTAACCGCAGCGACAGGCAGGCGCCGGGCCGCGCCCGGCGCCTGTCATTGCGCCAGATCATCCCCACATCGCCGGCACGCGTGTACCGTGTAGCCACGTGTCCCGGTGACAGTTCGACCCCATGAGCACCTACCACCTGCAATCCGTGTTCCGCCCGCAGTCGGTCGCCGTGATCGGCGGCAGCCCGCGCGAGCGGTCCGCCGGCCGTGCCGTCATGCGCAACCTGCGCGCCACCGGGTTTCCCGGCAAGGTCGCCTGGATCAATCCGCGCTACGGCGAGATCGACGGCATCCGCACCGTCAAGCGGCTCAAGGACCTCGACTGGGTACCGGAACTGGTCGTCATCACCGCGCCGGCCAGCATCGTGCCGCAGGTGGTGGCCACGGCCGCCGCACGCGGCGTGGCCGCCGCCATCATTCTTACCGCCAACCTCGGCCAGGGCCCCGGCTCGCTCGCCGCGCAGGTCGAAGCGGCTGCGCGCGCCAAGGGCCTGCGTATCCTCGGGCCGCACTGCCTGGGCGTGATCGCGCCGCATGCGCGCCTCAATGCCAGCATCGCCGCCCACTTTCCGCAGGCCGGCGATCTGGCGCTGATCTCCGAGTCCAGTGCCATCGCCGCGGCATTGGTGGAGTGGGGCGTGGCACGCTCGGTCGGTTTCTCGGCCGTGGTCTCGCTCGGCGATACCCTGGATGTCGACTTCGGCGATCTGCTTGATTACTTCGCCACCGACTACCGCACCCGCGCCATCCTGCTCTACGTCGAACACATCCGCGACGCCCGCAAGTTCATGTCGGCCGCGCGCGCGGCCGCGCGTGCCAAACCGGTGGTGGTGGTGAAGTCCGGCCGCCACATCCGCATCGACCCCGATGCCGACACCCATGTGCAGGCACTGGCCAGCACCGATGCCGTGTACGGGGCCGCTTTCAGTCGCGCCGGCCTGCTTCGGGTGAGCGCGTTGGACGAACTGTTCACCGCCGCCGAAACCCTCGGCCGGCTCGGCACCTTCCCCGGCCGTCGGCTGGCCATCCTCAGCAACGGCGGCGGGGTAGGGCGGCTGGCGGTGGACCAGTTGCTGGCGCTGCGCGGCAGCCTGGCCGAGCTGTCCCCGGCCACCGTCGCCCAGCTCGATGCCGTGCTGCCCGAAGGCTGGTCGCGCGGCAATCCGGTGGACATCGTGGTCGACGCCGATGGCGAGCGTTACGCGGCCGCCATCGAGGCGCTGATGTCCGACACCGGCAACGACGCGCTGCTGGTGGTCAACGTGCCCACCGCCTTCACCTCCTCGGCCGATGCCGCGCAGGCGCTCACCCGTACCCTGGGGCTGCGCCCCCGCCACCACCGCGACAAGCCCGTGTTCGCGGTCTGGCTGGGCAACGACGACCGTGCGACCGCCACGCTCAATGCCGCGCGGGTGCCCACCTATCCCACCGAAGCAGACGCCGTGCGAGGCTTCCAGCACCTGGTGCGCTACCGCGACGCGCAGGCCGCGCTGATGGAAACCCCGCCCAGCCTGCCCGAGGATTTCGTGGTGGACACGGCGGCGGCGCGGGCGCTGGTCGACACCGCGCTCGCCGCCGGGCAGCAGTGGCTCGATCCGATCGCCACCCACCAGCTGCTCACCGCCTACGGCATCCCCTCCGCACCGGTGATGCAGGCGCGCGACGCGCACGAGGCGATGGACCTGGCCCAACCGCTGCTGGAGCAGGGCGCCACCGTGGCCGTGAAGGTGTTCTCGGCCGACATCCCGCACAAATCCGATGTGGACGGCGTGCGCCTGAACCTGGGCACCCTGCAGTCGGTGCATGCTGCCGCCACCTCGATCCTGGAGCGCGCCCATCGCCTGCGCCCCGAGGCGCGCATCGACGGCGTGTTGGTACAGCCCACCATCGTGCGCCCGAAGGCGCGCGAGCTGATCGCCGGCATCGCCGACGACCCCACCTTCGGTCCGGTGGTGGTGTTCGGCCGTGGCGGTACCGCCGTCGAGGTGATCGACGACAAGGCGCTGGCGCTGCCGCCGCTGGATCTGCGCCTGTCGCACGAACTGATCGGCCGCACCCGGGTGTCGCGCATCCTCAAGGCGTACCGCGACGTACCCGCCGCCGATGAACGCGCCGTGGCACTGGTGCTGGTCAAGCTGGCGCAGCTGGCCGCCGACATCCCCGAGATCCGCACGCTGGACATCAATCCGCTGCTTGCCGACCGCGATGGCGTGATCGCGCTGGACGCACGCGTGGCGATTGCCCCCTCGCGCAAACTGCACAAGGGCCGCGGCCACCCGCGCTTTGCCGTGTTCCCGTATCCCAAGGAGTGGGAACGCACGATCACCCTGTCCGATGGGGCACCCGCGTTCGTGCGTCCGGTGCGTCCCGAAGACGACGCGCTGTTCCGCGCGTTCTTCGCCCGCGTCACCGACGACGACCTGCGCCTGCGCTTCTTCCAGTCGGTCAAGCACTTCAGCCATGAGTTCATCGCGCGCCTGACCCAGCTCGACTACGCGCGCTCGATTGCCCTGGTCGCCATCGACCCGCGCAGCGGCGATATGCTCGGCGCAGTGCGCCTGCACGCCGATGCCGATTACGACCGCGGCGAGTACGGCATCCTGATCCGTTCCGATCTCAAGGGCCACGGCATCGGCTGGCGGCTGATGACGATCATGATCGAGTACGCCCAGTGGCTGGGCCTGAACGTCGTCGAAGGCCAGGTGCTGCGCGAGAACAGCACCATGTTGGCGATGTGCCAGAGCCTGGGCTTCAAGACCCGGCTGGACCCGGACGACTCGACGGTGATGGTGGTGACGCTGCCGGTGCAGGATGTACAGGTACCCCAGGTACCGGTGTGAGCACCGCCCGGCAGCGTTGAAACGGCCGCCTCTACTGGAACTGGAACTCCTCGATCACCTTGCTGCACGTGGTGTCCAGCTCCACACTGAACGACTTGCGTTCATTCCTGCCCAGTGGATCTGCAAGATCGTCCTGATGCAGGACGGCAAAGCCGCGGCCACCGGCCAACGGCGGTGAGACGGACACCAGATAATCCGCCGGTGTCCACGACCGCGTACGCCGGACGTACGCGTTCACGACGCGTACGCACTCCGGGTATTTCTGTGCCTCCAGCACATTGGCCTTCACCATATCAGGCAGTGTCTGCAGCGCATCCTTGTCCGAGGCGTTGCACGCAGGGGATATGACAGCAAGACAAAGGCACAGCGCGAACGTCGGTACTCTGGACATCACTCGCCCCTCCGAACAGGTATGAATTCATAGCCCTCGTGGCTTCGGATCAGACCCGGTACGCCCATCTGCTGCATGAACGTGGCGTCGCCCGGGTTGCCGAACGGATCATACCCCTCCGCGCGCGTATTGGGATGCGTGTGGAAGAAGCCAAGCACCGTACAGCCGCAGAGGAACGGGTCCGGCTTGATCGTGGATTCCTGACTCATCCTGTCACGGCTGCCGGCAGGCAGTCGATAGAGCCAGGGCTGACGCTCGCCAATGGTCAGGACCACCCAGCCGCCGTTCTCGCGTTTGGTGGAGCCCGGCCTTCCCGAGCGCACTTCGGGCGCATTCGGCCTGGAATCCTCCCAGGCGCGCTCGGTCTCTTCCCGCAGCTTCGGATCCCGCGTCCATTCCGGGTCATTGCGTCCCACCGGCCACCCGACCCGCGCCCTGCCGCCGGTCTGCGTTGCGCCCCGCGCCGCGTTGCCGCCGCCATTCACTGTGGTGGCCATCGTGGTGAACTCGCCGGTGCTCATGCAGGTCCCATCCTTGTTGGCCAGGTGAGACCCGGTGCAGCGCCCATCCGGATCATGGTAGCGGTAGGGGTTGCTGTCGGCGTAGCGGTACCTGTTGAGCATGGCGACCGGGTTCATGAAGGTCGGCACGGGGTCCGGCGACAGGAACAGTGCGATCTGTGGATCGTAATAGCGCTGTTGCATGTACACCGTGCCTGAATCGGCGTCCTCCACATGACCGGTGAAGCCGGGCTTGCCATCGCTTACCCCGGTCGACATGCCGAAGGTGGTGTACTGGAGACGCTGGAGCACGGTTCCCTGGGCAGAGCTGTAGGCAATGGGACTTCCGAGGATGTCGTTGTGGACGTATTTGATCGAGGCAGTGCCGTCCTGGGCGGTCTCGATCGCGGCAACCGCAATGCCATCCAGGTAGACATGCGAGGTGTGGCGAAGCGCCTTCGACTCGAACTGGACGGCAAGCTTTCCGGAACGGGTATAGAAGTACCGGTTCGTGTCCTGGCCATCCGCTGCCCGGCGCTGGACTCGCCTGCCCGCGGCGTCGTAGGCATAGGTGGTCGAACCGGCCGACGCGATGAGCCGGTTGTTCGCATCGAACGTGAAGGTCCGCCCGTTCTTGTTGATCATGTTGCCCTGCGCATCGTACGCAAGGCCAATGATGGTCGCGCCCTCGTCGGTCCGGATGTTGGTCAGACGATTCGAGGCATCGTAGTAGTAGTTGAACGGCGTGGCTCCTGCGGTCGTCAGGCGCGTGAGGTTGTCGAAGTCATCGTAGGAGAATGACTGGTTGACCCCGGCCTCAGGCGACACGACGTTCAGTATCCGATCCACACCGTCATAGCTCATCTGGCGATTGAGGCCGCTCTGTCCGTCCAGATCCATCATGGAGCTGACATTGCCGCCCTTGTCGTACGCATAGGCGAGCCGCATGACGCCGGCGTCGCTCACCTGGCTGGGCAACAATCGCTCATTCAAGGTTCGCTGATGGCGAATGCCGTTTCCGTAGATGAACTCTGCGACGGTTCCGGTCGCACCACGCTTGACCCCCGAGACAAGTGTCCGTCCGGCGCTGTCGGTAATGGCCCGCGACCTGCCGAGCGCATCGGGATGGTGGTCGATGTGGAGACCGGACGGAAGGGTATAACCGGCCAGGGAGCCATTGGCATCGTAGGTATACGACATGGTCCAATCCGACTCGTTGCTGATGCTCGACGTCTCCGATGCCAGCGACCGGCGGCTGTTGTAGGTAAAGGTCGATACCGCCGAGATACCCCCGCCGTTGCTGGAGGAAATAGTGTTGATCAGCCCGTCAGGGGTGTACGCGATGTTCTGGTTGCCCAGTCCATCCGGCGACACGATCGCCGACAGCCGACCGTTCGCATCATAAGAGCGGGTGATCGCGCGCGGGGAGCCTGCGGCAGCCTGTTGATCACAGCTGCTTGCTGAAGGAAGCGCCAGCCCGCTGGCGGTCCACAGGATGCGCCCGGCTGCATCCAGGCCGACAGCGGTCGCCCCGGTCTCGGGTTCAATGCTTTTGCAGAGGCGATAGTGGGCGTCGTACACGTAATGGCGCTGAAGCGGAGCGCCGTTTCCTGAATCCCGCGCGATGCGGGTAATGACGCCGTAGGGGGTGCGATCAATCCGGGTAATGCGGGACTCGGGCTCTTCGATCAGCGTTTCCCGATCTGTCGCCGGATCCGAATAGGCCTGGTAGGTCGTCGTTGTCACGTTGTTGCGTGCATCGGAACGCTGGACCCGGTTTCCCGCCAGATAGATCTGGGCGGTGACCAGCGGGCCCTGTTCACTGTCCGCAGAGGTACCGGTCAACCTGCCCAGCGCATCGTAGGTGTAGGTGGTTCCCCGCAGCGGCGGAGGCGGAGGCGGGGGCGGTTCGCTCACCGTGATGGCGACGTTTGGCGTGAGCACGCCGAACCATTCCACGCCATCGCGCACCATGCGCCACTGGAAGTTGTAGACGCCCGGCTGCGCCGGTGCGACCACGGTCGCCTTGAACTCTCCGATCGCGCCCAAGGGCACGTCTGCCGTCTGTATCCGGTGGGTACCCCACAGGGTGTTGTCATGCGGGTTCTGCGCGCCGAGCGAATACGCCTGGCTGGCGCTCCACACATAGTCGCCGGTGTTCCGCATCCGGATGGTGACGGGATAGGACTTGCCCACCTCCATCGTTGTGGGTACCTCCTGCGAATCAAACTGTGAGGCGTTGATCGGATTGATGATGTATACGGAGAACACCTGCGTTGGCAGGCCGAAGGCGACCGTGTTCCGGCGCATCTGGAACTGGAAGTAGTAGTTGAATCCGTGCGTATTGAAAATCTTTGCGGTGATGTTGAACTGGAAGGTATACGACTGGCCGGGGGCCACGTCGTGGGAAATGCCCTGCGGGGTGAAGTCCCAGACGTAGCTGTCACCTCCGTTCACGAAATCGAGGAAGTAGCTTCCGGCGCGCCAGGTTGTTTCGCCGGTGTTGATCATCTGGATGGACATTGTCATGGGCCGCCCGGTTACCGGAGGTCCGACCGAAGAAATCGTGCCCGGCGCGGCGGCATCGATCGGCTCCGGTGGATTGTTGACTGTGATGACGACGGGGCCGCTGGACATCGGACGGTGGGTCATGTCGCCATCGGGCAGAATCCGGGTGGCGATCGCGCGGTACATGTACTCATAGCGACCGGGCGGAAGCCCACGTACAGGGATGGTCCCCTGCGGGATGACACTGATGGTCACCCCGTTCTGGGTGATCACGGTGTTCTCGATGAACTCCGCCTTGGGCCCGGAGGACACCGAATAGCTCACCTGGAGATCGAAGTTTGCAGGCGCAACGTACGTCGTCGTGGCCGGCCCGGTCAGGTTGATGGTTGCCTGCGCGGCGGCGTTGGAGGCGGTGAGTGCCGTCAGCAGCAGGAGGAAACGGAGGAGGGCATGTGCGCGCATTGGGGTCTCCATACCTCAGCGATAGCGACCGGGATACGATTCGTAGATCAGCCGATTGGCATGGTCGTACCGCCGTAGGGTCTGGGACAGGGTTCCCGCCCTGTCTGCAGCGTCGTATTCCTCTTCCAGGACCGGCCTCAGCAACGCGTCGTAGTAGGTCACCTTGCGCCGGTTGCCTGTCGCTTCGGTTTCCTTCCAATGGCCGGCCGGTATGCCCAGCTCGGCTGTTGGCAGGCGCGAGAAGGTCATGGAGGTGGCATTCCAGGCCGTGCCGGCATCGGCCGGGAGGGTGATCATGGAGAGCCTGCCCATCGAGTCGTAGGCGTAGCTGGTCTGGAGATTGTTCTCGTCCCGCGCGGCGCCCACCCAGCCGTTGTCGTCGACGGTGGCGCCGCGTGTGGTCCCGTCGGGGTTGATCACGTGCTGCGGAATGCCACGCTTCCACTGCTGAAGCCGGGTCATGCGGCCGGTGGGATCGGTGGCGGTTGCCACCGTGCCATCGCCGTTGTAGGTGAAGCTCACCTGCAGCAGTCCAAAGCTGAACTTCTCCAGCGGACGCAGCAGATCGTCATACGTCGCCGCAGACACGACCTGCCCGGAATCCTCGTTGTGTGTCGATGCCACCGCACCGAGGATCCAACGGGCCGGGTTGTCCAGGTATTGCCGTCGCTCGCGCATCACGCCCGAGGGGCCGCTTTGGGTGGTCAGCGTCGGCCTCGCAAACGCGTCCCACCCGTCGCTGGCGCGCCGGTACTGCGTGCTCTCCCGCACAGTGAGGCGCTCGGCAAGCGGCTGGACCAGACCGTCTGCGTACTGCATGAAATGCAGGCTGTTTCCAACACGCGCCGGGTAGTGCGCTCCGGCCGGCGGCGAGCTCAGATACCGCGAGCTGGTGCTTTCCAGTACAACGCCATCGCTCCCGGCGGTCTGGCGTTCAATGATCTTGCCTTCATCGACGAGGAACGTGTGGCCGAACCCGTAGCGGGTGGTCGAGCCATCGGGGTGGGTCACCGTCGACCAGCGGAGCGGTGTGGAGGGGTATCCGCCGGTGATCGACAGCTGTGTGCGCATTTCACCGAGCCCGGCGCCGGTGACCACTCGATCGGTCAGCGACCAGACGGAGTAGTAGTTGGGCTGCACCGGCGAGTAGCAGGCATCCAGCGTGGAGCGGAAGATGGTTTTGTATGCGAACGAGAACGTGGCGCGGGCGCCGCCGGGATGCGTGACGGTGTAGGCGTAGGGCCCGGTAACCTCGCCGATGATGGTATCGCAGGGCGTGGTTCCCTCCTGTGGCGGTGCCATCCAGGCCGGTCGAACGCTGCCCACCCAGTCGTAGCTCCAACGGGTGGCATCGGGAAGGATCACCGCCGCCAGGCCGCCATCGGTCGTGCTGGTCGGTTCGCGATACTGGTACTGCCACGTGCGCCCTGCGGTCGTGGCGCTGACCATGCGTCCATTCTGGTAGGCCAGGTCGATCCTGCGGCCGTCGTTGGACTGTATGGAGGCAAGGTTGTCGTTGACGTAGGTGTACGTGACCCAGTTGCCCTGCTGGTCCTCGACACGCGATGCGGCTAGGTACACCTTGTACTGGGGGACGGTGTGATATGTGCGCAGGCGGAAATTCGGCATCTGCCGGGTGATCATCGTGTCGAAGTAGTAACGCGTTCCATCCGGCATGACGGCAAGGAACCCTTCACCGGGCGCACCATTCTTGAGCTGGGGCAGGCAGCGGATGCGGATGTCCCCATCGGCGGCCCACGGATAGGTCTGACCATCTGCCGGCATCGGAATGGCTGCGGCCGCCTTCAGCATCAGCCGTGCGGGTTGTCCGGGCAGATGCAGGTTGTAGCCCGACCACATCTTCTCGATGTAGAAGTCACCCAGAATGGCGCTGTAGGGTGCCTGTTGCAGGCTGCACCGGGCATTGCGCGAGGGGTTGCCCTCGGCGGCCATCGTCCAGCCGTGACTGGTGAAGGTGCCCTCCAGTAACGGGGCCTCCAGCTGCCAGTCGTAGAGCGACCCGAAATCGAACAGGCGCGAGCCGGAAATGAAGTAGCGCTCATCGATCTGCCGGCTGCGGGTGAGCTCCACCTTCAAGGCGTTGTTGCCGGGAATGGAGATATCGGTGGCCGAGAACCGCGTTCCGCCATCCAGGTAGGAGATCTGCTCACCAAACGCCTCACTGGCGTCCAGCGCGGCGGTGCGTCGTGCCTGCACCTTCTGCGCGTAGTCGGACACTTCTTCCAGATAGTTCTGGGCGTGGCTTGCGGTACACAGCCCAATACCGAGCAGCCCGCTGGCGAGCGTGAAAGTGAGACGGTTCATGCAGGTCCCCTGTGGCGGCGATCCGGCGCGATGAGCAGGCACCCCTGCTGCCCACGCGATGTTGGGGGCCATGTTCGCAATAGCGCGCGGTGCGCCGGACGTCGGGGATCTCTGATAATGATGTAGGGAGACACCTCCATCGGCTGTAAGAAAAATGGCCGGTGAAGTGCTGGCTCGCTGCCACGCCACCCTTGGTCTGCCAACAGGCAGCAGCGACAATGTCCAGATGACGGACCGCATCCCCCTGCTGCTGCTCCCAGGCCTGCTCAACGACGCTGAACTCTGGCGCGGGCAGATCGCCGCGCTGTCCGACATCGCCGACTGCACGGTGGGCGACCAGACCCGCGGCGAGACGATGCAGGCGGTCGTGGACGACGTCCTGGCGCAGGCGCCGGACCGCTTCGCCCTGGCCGGGTTCTCGCTGGGCGGCTTCGTGGCCCAGCAGATCCTGCGGACTGCGCCGGAGCGTGTGCTGCGGCTGGCGTTGATCGATACCTCGATCCATGCCGATTCGCCGGAACGCGCTGCCCAGCGCCGGTCGCAGCGCGCCAGCGTGCGCCTGCCCCGCACTTTCCACGGCTTCGGCGACACACTGATGCGCAGCTACATCGATGCCTCGCGGCTGGACGACTATGTGCTGGTGCAGCGCGTGCGCGACATGACCGCCCGGCTGGGGGCGGCGGTGTTCCTGCGTCAAAGCGCGCTGGATCGCGTCGATGGTCACGACGTGCTGGCCCGCTACCGCGATCCGCTGCTGATCGTGTGCGGTGCCAACGACCGCATCACGCCGCTGGCCATCAGTGAGGAGATGCACGCCCTGGTGCCAGGCTCCACCCTGGTGGTGGTACCCGCCTGCGGGCACCTGGCGCCAATGGAGCAGCCGGATGAGGTGAGCGACGCGCTGCGCGGCTGGTTGCTCCGCTAGGCGCTGCCGGTCAATCCCAGTCCGGCGCGATCCCGTCGGGGTTGGCCAGGCGCTGGCCACGGTCCAGCGTCGCGATCTGCGCCATGTCCGCCTCGCCCAGGTGCAGGTCCGCCGCCAGCAGGTTGCTGGCCAGGTTCTCGCGCCTGGTGGAGGAGGGGATCACCGCGTAGCCCTGCTGCAGTGCCCAGGCCAGCGCGACCTGGGCCGGGGTGGCCTGGTGGCGGTCGGCGATGGCCTGGATCACCGGGTCCTTCAGCACCTCGCCGTAGGCCAGGCTCATGTAGGCGGTGACATGGATCCCCTGATCCTTCAGGAACGCGATCAACGCGCGGTTCTGCAGGTAGGGATGCACTTCGATCTGGTTGGTGGCGATGGCGTCGGCACCGAGAATCCCGATCGCCTGGCGGGTCTGCGCGATGGTGAAGTTGGAGATGCCGATCTGCCGGGTCAGGCCCAGCGCCTTCGCCTCGGCCAGCGCGCCCAGGTACTCGGCCATCGGCACGGCGTCCTTGGGCGAGGGCCAATGGATCAGCGTCAGCTCGACGTGGTCGGTGCGCAGCTTGCGCAGGCTTTCGCGCAGGCTTTCCAGCAAGGTGTCGTGGGCGACGTTGGCGATCCAGATCTTGGTGGTGAGGAACAGCTCGTCGCGGGCCAGGCCGGCGTCGGCGATGGCCTGGCCCACCTCGGCTTCGTTGTCGTAGATCTGCGCGGTATCGATGGCGCGGTAGCCCACGTCGAGCGCGTTGCGGACCGAGTCGATGACGGTCTGGCCCTTCAGGCGGAACGTGCCGAGGCCGAATGCGGGAATGCTCATGGAAACTCCTTCGTGCGGATGCGATGCAGGCTACGCCGTGCACCGTTGAATGATGCGCAGCAGACGGCAGGTCCGCTGCGCGAGCGATCAATGTGCGGTGACGGCGATGCCGTCGGCACGGTCGGCGACACCGTCGCGGCGGTCCAGCCGGCCGCTCAGCGCGGTCAGCCCGAAGGCACCCATCACCACCAGCGCACCCAGCCACGGGGTGTGCATGAGGCCGATGTGATCGACCACCAGGCCGCCCAGCGAGGCACCGAGCGCGATACCGACGTTGAAGGCGGCGATGTTCAGGCCCGAGGCGACGTCAGCCGCCTGGGGGGCGAAGCGCTGCGCCTGCTTGACCACGTACACCTGCAGCCCCGGCACGTTGCCGAAAGCCACCGCACCCAGCGCCAGCACGGTCAGCAGCACCAGCCAGGTGTTGTAGGCAGTGAAGGTCAGCATGAACAGAACGGCGGCCAGCAGAGCGAAGATCAGCTTCAGCGCCGGAATCGGCCCGCGGCGGTCGGCCAGGCGGCCGCCCCACAGGTTGCCGATCGCCACCGACACGCCGTACACCAGCAGCACGCCGCTGACCGCATTGGCCGAGAAGCCGGTGACGTCCTGCAGGATCGAGGCCAGGTACGTGAACGACAGGAAGGTGCCGCCGTAGCCCAGCGCGGTGATCGCATACACCAGCAGCAGGCGCGGCTGGGCCAGCACCGACAGCTGCTGGCCGAACGTGGCCGGTGCGCTGCGCTGCAGGTTGCGCGGCACGAACAGCAGGCTGCCGATCAGGGCGATCACGCCCAGCGCCGCCACGGCCAGGAAGGTGGCGCGCCAACCCAGATGCTGGCCGATGAAGGTGCCCAGCGGCACGCCGGTGACCAGGGCGACGGTGAGGCCGGTGAACATGATCGCGATCGCACTGGCGGCCTTTTCCTTGGGCACCACCGACGTGGCGATGATCGAGCCGATCGAGAAGAACACGCCGTGGGCCAGGCCGGTGAGCACGCGCGCCACGATCAGCGACCCATAGCCGGGCGCCATCCAGGCGATCACATTGCCCAGGGTGAACAGCACCATCAGCGCCACCAGCAGGGTTTTGCGCGGCACCCGGCCGGCGAGTGCGGTCAGCACCGGGGCGCCAATCGCCACGCCCAGGGCGTACAGGGAGACCAGCAGGCCGGCCGAGGGCAGGGAGACGCCGAGGTCGGCGGCGATGGTCGGGATCAGCCCGACGATGACGAATTCGGTGGTGCCGATGGCATACGCGCCAAGCGTAAGCGCCAGCAGGGCGAGGGGGATGCCACGGGACATGGTCGATTACCGGTGGGAAGAGAGGCTGCGCAGTCTGCGCGCCGCACTCGTGCCGAAAAAGCGGTCTTCACGCCAATGACTATTGCCTCATGGTCAATAATGGGCCTCGTCCGTTGAGTGCCCGTCCGATGAAAACCACCCTCGACGAAATGCAGGCCTTCATCGCGGTGATCGACAGCGGTTCGATCACCGCCGCGGCCGAACAGCTGGCGCAGACGCCCTCCGGGGTCAGCCGCGCGCTGGGACGGTTGGAAGAGAAGCTCGGTACCACCCTGCTGACCCGGACCACCCGCCGCCTGCAGCTCACCGAGGAAGGCGAGGCGTTCCTGGCCCAGGCCCGCGCCATCGTCGCCTCGGTGGAGGCGGCCGAAGAGCAGATCGCCGCGCGCCGCGAGCGGCCGGCCGGGCGGTTGCGGGTGGATGCGGCGATGCCCTTCGTGCTGCACGTGATCGCCCCGCTGGTTGCCAGCTATCGCGCGCGCTACCCGGAGGTGGCACTGGAACTCAACAGCAGCGAACGCTACATCGACCTGCTGGAACGCCGCACCGATGTCGCCCTCCGGATCGGACCGCTGGCCGATTCCACGCTGCATGCGCGTCCGCTGGCGCACAGCCGGTTGCGGGTGCTGGCCAGCCCGGCGTACCTGCAGCAGCACGGCACACCGGCCCGCGTGGCCGACCTGCAGGCGCACACGCTGCTGGGTTTCAACGAACCGGATTCGCTCAACCATTGGCCGTTGCCGGGCGATACCGACGCGCTGCTGCATGTAAGGCCGGCAGTGGCGGTATCCAGTGGCGAAACCCTGCGCCGGCTGGCGCTGGAAGGCGTGGGCATCGTCTGCCTGTCCGACTTCATGACCCATCGCGACCGTGCGGACGGGACGCTGGTGCAGGTGCTGCCCACGCTCACGGTGGAGGTGCGCCAGCCCATCCACGCGGTGTACTACCGCAACACCGCCGTGTCGGCGCGGATCAGTTCCTTCCTCGACCACCTCGCCGCCGCGATGGTCGGCCCCCCCTACGTGTAGTGCCGGCCGCGGGCCGGCACGCGCCACCCGTTACGCCGCCCGCGGCACGCCCGGGCCGGCCGCCCGTCGGGTGTCCAGCACGAACACGTCCACCGCCGCGTTCAGCACGATTGCCTGCTCCTCCATGCTGCGCGCGGCCGCCGACGCTTCCTCCACCAGGGCTGCGTTCTGCTGCGTCGCTTCGTCCATGTGCACCACGGTCTGGTTGACCTGCTCGATGCCGGCCGACTGCTCCTGCGAGGCCGCGGAAATCTCGGCCATGATGTCGGTCACCCGCTGCACGCCGCCCACGATCTCCTGCATGGTCTGGCCCGCCTGGCGCACCAGGGCGGCTCCGGTCGCCACGTCCCCGACGGAGGCATCGATCAGACCCTTGATCTCCTTGGCGGCGGCGGCCGACCGCTGCGCCAGCGTGCGCACTTCGCTGGCCACCACCGCAAAGCCGCGGCCCTGGTCGCCGGCGCGCGCGGCTTCGACGGCGGCATTGAGCGCCAGGATGTTGGTCTGGAAGGCGATCCCGTCAATGACGCTGATGATGTCGGCGATGCGGCGCGACGAGGCTTCGATGGCCCCCATCGTGAGTACCACCTGCCCGACCACCTCACCGCCCTGCGTGGCCACTGCGTGTGCACCGATGGCGAGCTGGTTGGCCTGGCGGGCGTGCTCGGCGTTCTGGCGCACGGTCGAGGTCAGCTCTTCCATCGACGCGGCGGTTTCCTCCAGGTTCGCGGCCTGCTGTTCGGTGCGCTGCGACAGATCGCTGTTGCCGGCGGCGATCTCACTGGCTGCGGTCTGGATCGCCTGTGCGGCCTGCTTGATGTCGCCGACGATGCCGGTGAGCTGGCCACTGGTGCGCGCCACGTCGTCGCGCATGCGTGCGAACACCCCGTGGAAGTCGCCCTGCATGCGGGCGCCAAGATCGCCGCGCGCGATCGCCTGCAGCACCGCCGACACCTGGCCCAGATCCTGTTCGGTGGTCTGCATCAGCTGGTTGAGGCCGGCCACCATCTCGCGGAAATCGTGCGCATAGCGCGCTTCATCACCGCGTTGGCTGAAGTCGCCCGCCGCCGCCGCGCGGGCCAGGCGCTTGATCTCGGCGTTGATCGCGCCGAGATTGGCCTTGGCCGTGTCCAGCGCCTGGGTGATCACCGCCTTTTCGCCGGGCAGCCGTTCCATGTCCAGCGCCAGGTCGCCCACGGCATAGCGCCCCATGATCTCGATCGCACGCAGCTTGACCCGGATATGCGCATCGACCAGCGCGTTGACGTCGCGCACCATCTGTCCATAGCCGCCGGGGAAGGCGGCATCGTCCATGCGATAGCTGATCTGGCCGGCGTCATGGCGCGCGGCCATCGTGGCCTGGGCGGCCAGCACGTCTTTCAGGGTGCGGGTGACCGCGCTCATGGCCTGGCCAAGACGGCCGATCTCATCGCCGCTGCGGACCTGCACGGTGTGCTCCAGATCGCCACGTGCCACCGCACGCGCGGCCGCTTCCACCGCCAGCACCGGTGCGATCACCGCACGACGCAGCCAGATCGCCAGTATCCCCATCAACACCAGTGCCGCCAGCGCGGTCAGCGCCGCGCATACCACGAGCGTGCGCCGGGCCTGTTCCGAGCGCGCCTGCACCGCGCGCTCGGCCACCACGGCGGTGCGCTCACCCAGCGCATCCAGGGTGGCCCCGGGCGCGCGGTCCTTGCCGCGCACCAGCGCATCGCCGTCCAGCGGGCTGTAGCCGCTGGCGGCAAACGCCTCCAGAGCGCCGTGGTAGGCCTGCTGCAGGGCGGTGTGCTGGGCCAGGAACGTGCCGGCCAGGCGTGCGGTGTCCGCATCGTCGGCGCCGGCCAGCGCCTGCGCCAGGGCCTGTGCCTTGCGGCCTTGGGCATCGAAGGCGGCCAGATGGCGTTCGCGCAGGGCCGCGTCGCTGCCGCGGATCAGCACGTTCTTCCATTCCTGCACCTGCAGGCGGAACTCGCGTTGCAGCGTGTCGGCGCGTGCATTGCGGGCGACCTCGGCGGGTACCTCGGTGGACAGGTTCAACCAGGCCGAGCCGAGTCCGGCCAGGGCGCACACCACAACGATGAACAGGCCAAGCGACAGTGCGCCCAGCAACTTGAACTGCAGGCTCAGGGCACGCGCGGGTGCGGCGGACAACATGGACATGGACGTCAGGAAGTAGGGAAGGGCGATGCGGTATCGGAGCGTGTCGGGACCTTCTGAAGTGGGAGGTCCGTCACGCTTACCGTTCCATTCAAGGATGTGAATTCTTTGTGACGTCTCTGTCGAAGTGATGAATGGAACAGCGCCACTGGACAGCCCGCAAATATGTAACTATCGTAGTTACATGAAATCCAGCAACCAGTTCTCCGACGCCCTGCACGTGATGGCCCACCTGGTCGGTCAGGACGGCCCACGTACCTCCGAACAACTCGCCACCTGCCTGCCGACCCACCCCGTGGTGATCCGGCGTCTGCTGGCGGCGCTGCAGAAGGGGGGGCTGGTCAGCAACGTGCGCGGTCACGGCGGCGGCAGCCAACTGGCGCGCGACCCGGCCAGCATCACCCTGCACGACGTCTATGTCGCCGTCGGCGCGCCCCCGCTGCTGCACACCGGTGCGCGTGAAGGCGGCCGCGGCTGCCCGGTCCAGCAGGTGGTGAACGCGGCGCTGGACGACAGTTACCGGCAAGCCCAGGCGCTGCTCGAAACGCGCCTGCGCGCCACCACCCTGGACACCCTCGGCGCGGCCTTCGCCCGCCACCTGGCCCACCATGCTGCTGGAGGTTCCCATGACGTTTGATGCCGTGATCATCGGTGGCAGTTTTGCCGGTCTGTCCGCCGCGCTGATGCTCGCGCGTGCCCGCCGCGAGGTGCTGGTGATCGACGGCGGCCTGCCGCGCAACCGCTTCGCCGCCCACTCGCACGGTGTGCTTGGCCTGGATGGCATCGCCGGCAGCGAGCTGCTGCGCCGGGCCAAGGTGCAACTGCTGGACTACCCGACCGTGCGCTGGCTCAGCGACACGGTGGACAGCGCCTCGCGCACCGCCGATGGCTTCGCCGTCCATACCACCGGTGGCGAGACCTGGGCTGCGCGCAAGCTGCTGCTGGCCACCGGTATCCGCGACGAACTGCCCGCACTGCCCGGGCTGGCCGAGCGCTGGGGCCACAGCGTTCTGCATTGCCCGTACTGCCACGGCTACGAGATCGGCGGCGGTGCGATCGGCCTGCTGGGCGGCCATCCGATGTCCAGCACGATGGCCGGGCTGCTCGCCGAGTGGGGCCAGGTGACCTTGTTCGCGCACGGCATGACGCTGGACGAGGACGACGCGGCCCGGTTGCAGCGACGTGGCGTTACTGTCGAGCATACGCAGGTCGTGGGGCTGGACGGCGAGGCCCCGCAGCTCAGCGCAGCCGTGCTCGCCGACGGCCGCCGCATCGATCTGCGCGCGCTGTTCGTGACCGCCCGTCAGCACATGGGCTCACCGCTGGTCGAGCAGCTCGGCTGCGCGCTGGATGAGAGCCCCGTCGGCGTGCTGGTACGGGTGGATGCGCAGAAGCAGACCACGGTGCCCGGCGTGTACGCGGCGGGTGATGCCACCGTGGTCGGCAACATCACCCTGGCCAATGCCGAAGGGGTGCGCGCGGGTATCAGCCTTCATCACGCACTGGTGGCCGAGGACAGCGCGGTCATCCCTTGATGCACACCACCTGGCGCAGGGTGTGCACCACCTCCACCAGGTCGCGCTGCGCCGCCATCACCGCCTCGATCGACTTGTAGGCGGCCGGCGATTCGTCGATGACCGCCGCGTCCTTGCGGCATTCCACATGCGCGGTCGCCTCGCGGTGCTGCGCCAACGTGATCTGCTGCCGCGCGGCCGTCCGGCTCAGTACGCGTCCGGCACCGTGGCTGCAGCTGTGGAAGCTCTCCGCGTTGCCCTTGCCGCGCACGATGTAGCTGCAGTCGCCCATGCTGCCGGGAATGATTCCCAGCTCACCTGCACGTGCACTTACTGCGCCCTTGCGGGTGATCAGCAGGGGTTCGCCGCCGTGGGTCTCGCGCTGCACGTAGTTGTGGTGACAGTTCACCGCCAACGTCTCCAGCTGGAACGTCGGCAACCGGTGGCGCATCTCGGCCAGCACCCGCGCCATCATCGCCTCGCGGTTCTCGCGGGCGTAGTCCTGCGCCCACGATACCGCCTCGACGTAGTCGTCGAACAGCGCTTCGCCCTCCATGAAGAACGCCAGGTCCCGGTCCGGCAGGTGGAAGCCAAGCACCCGCCGGGCCAGCTGCTCTCGCGCCTGTTCGATGAAGTACGTGCCGATCAGGTTGCCGGTGCCACGTGAGCCACTATGCAGCATCACCCACACCGCGCCGGTTTCATCCAGGCAGATCTCGATGAAGTGGTTGCCGCCGCCCAGCGTGCCGATCTGGTTCTCCAGCTTGTCGGTGCGGATGCGCCGATGACGCTGCTTGATCGCGTCCAGCCGCGTCACCAGACCGGAGCGTTCGATCCGGGTGCGGATACTGTCGGGCAACCGGCGGTGTTCACCGCCACGGCCGTTGCCGACCGGCACGCTGCGCTCGATGCTGCTGCGCAGCTGGGCCAGGTTGTCGGGCAGGTCCTTGGCACGCAGGGTGGTGCGCACCGCCGCCATGCCGCAGCCGATGTCCACGCCGACAGCAGCGGGGATGATCGCGCCGCGCGTCGGGATCACCGACCCCACCGTGGCGCCCTTGCCCACGTGCACGTCGGGCATCACCGCCACCCACGGGCCAACGAACTGTAGTGCGGCAATGTTGGCCAGCTGTTCGCGGGCCAATGCGTCCACCGGTACGCCGCGTACCCAGCCCTTGATCGGGGTGGTGCCGCCTTCGGCGTGCAGATACTCGAATGTGTGTTGCATGTTCATGGATCATTCCTTTGGCTTCATCGTCACCAGCTGCTTCAGCACGCCATCCAGGCCGCCGAACACGGTGAGCTTGTCGATCTTGGCGGTGACCTTTTCCAGCGCCTCCAGCTCCTTGAGCCGCATCAGTACCGGGCTGTCCTCGATCAGCCTGGCGGTGTTGAGCAGCGAACGGGTGGCGTTGGCCTCCTCGCGTCGGCGTACCACATTGGCCTGCGCTTCCTTCTCGGCCTGCACCACGGCATTGAAGATCTCGCGCATGTCGCCGGGCAGGATCACGTCCTTGACGCCGACGCCGAGCACGTCGGTGCCCAGGCCCGCCACCTGCGCACGCACGCGCACCAGGATGTCGGCGTCCAGTGCGGCCTTGTCGGCCAGCAGCTCGTCCAGCGAACGCGCCGATACAGCCTGGCGCAATGCGAACTGCAGCTCGCGATAGACCTGCTCGCCTACCTTGGCTACCCCGGTCCGTGCGGCCACCGGGTCGACCACACGCGTGCTGGCCGACAGGTTCACGCGCAGCGAGACCTTGTCGCGCGTCAGCAGCTCCTGGCCGCCCACCTCGACGGCCTGCAGGCGCAGATCCACTACATCCACCACCACGCTGCTCTGCAGGTTCCAGAACGACACGGGGCCGGGGCCCAGCGTACGCGCCAGCTGGCCATCGATGAACACCAGCGCGGCGTGCTGCTCCGGCACATGGGTAGTCACCGTGTAACGCGACAGCAGGCCGATCTGGCGCAGCCGCAGCACGATGTCCGCCGGCACCACCGGTACCGTCTCCAGCGCCACGGTCTCCACCCGTACCGGGACCAGCCCACGCCAGTAAAGCTGGCGTGCGTCCGGCGGCAACACGTCGCACAGGCGCTCCTGGGCGTACACCAGGCCGATTTCGCGCGGGCCGACGTCGGCCAGCACGAACGACTGCTGCAGATCCGCGTCGTGACGGGCCATCAGCAGGTCGGCATCGGTACCGGCGTAGCGCGGCGTGCGGATGTCGTGCAGCACGACCTCACGCTCGCCGCGCGGATCGAACCAGCGGTGGGTACCGGGGCCGAGCACGGCCTCGAACTGACGGTTGCGATACACCAGGCCGCGCTCGCTTTCGCCGATCACGACCTTCCTGGTCCAGAACATGGGCATTCTCCTGTGGGCTCTGGTGGTGGCATCCGGTGCGGTGACCGCCCGCCACCCGGATACCGGCCACGACGCGCGGGGTGCCCCGTGGGGCGGAAGAAGGTGGGAGCCCCGCGACGCCGGCGACGCGGCGCCAGGGCGCTGTCGGCGTCGTGCCGCGACGCACGCCACCACGGTTGGCATGGCGGAGCGTCGGGTCGTTGCGCGTCCAGGGCGCTGGCCCGGCGGCGGAAGCGTTGCCCGGCCGCGGCAACGCGATGCAATGCGGTGCCTTGACAGGGCGGGGGATCCCGAGTGGGCCTGCGCCCGATTGCAAGGGTCTGGAGCGGGATTCGAACCCGCAACACGCAGGGCGAACCTGCGGCTCTACCGATGAGCCATCCAATGACATGCCGGAATCGAACCGACCTGCGCGGCCTTCGCCGCTGCCCGCACCAGCAGGCCGATGTCGCACCGGTGTCGATCATCCCGGCATACGCCACGACACGGTCGCGCGCACCAGGCAGGCGAAAGCCTGCACCGTTGAGATAATCGAACAAACCGATGCATCAATATCGGACAAGCCGATATCAATATGTCATGCACATAATCACCCGTCGCCCGTGCCCCACACCAGGGCACAGCGCTCTCGCGCCTCTCGGCAACACGTCCGTGTGGTCAGGCAGTCCTTGCCCGGGTGTGGACGATGGGGGAATACGGCATGGTGATCCTGTGTTGAAGCGATGCCAACGCAAACGAAAACGCCCCCGGATGCAGCATCCGAGGGCGTTGGCATGCCTCGGAGATCGGGGACCGATCTCCGTGCAGGAAGATCAGTCGATGGCCAGCGTCAGTGCCTTGCCCGCGACATCGCACGGACGCAGCGCGTGGGTCGCGCTTGGCAGTCGGTCGGCGATGGCGGGGAAACAACGGTGCATGACGGGCTCGGTTGAAGGGATGGGATGCCGCACGCTGCGGCGATGGGCGCGAACATTACCGGGGTTTGAATCTGCGCGCAAGCGGTTATTGAACCTGTTTTATTAACCCGGAGATTCACGGGTACTGCGGGCGCGTGTCGGAAAAAGAAACAGCCGCCTCGCGGCGGCTGTCTGGTCACGGCACCACGGCGCGCTTCAGTCCTCGGCGCTGGCCGCGTCGAGCTGCGCGATATCCTGCGCGGATAGCGTCACCTGTGCGGCTGCCAGCACGTCCTTGAGTTGTTCGACGCTGGTGGCACTGACGATCGGCGCGGTGATGCCCGGCCGTGCGATCAGCCATGCAAGCGCCACCTGCGATGGGCTGGCACCGTGCGTGCCGGCGATGTCGTCCAGCGCGGTGAGAATGCGCAGGCCACGCGGATTGAGGTACCTGTCGACCACGCTGCGGCCGCGTGCGCTGCTCTTTGCCGCATCGTCGGCACGCCGGTACTTGCCGCTGAGAAAGCCACTGGCCAGCGAGTAATAGCTGATCACGCCGATCTGCTGCTCGCGGACCAGCGGTTCCAGCTCGGCTTCATAGCCGCCCCGGTCATACAGGTTGTACTCCGGCTGCAGCGTTTCATAGCGCGGCAACGCGTAGTCGGCCGACACGGCCAGCGCATCGCGCAGCCGCGACGCGCTGTAGTTGGAGGCGCCGATGGCGCGCACCTTGCCCTGGTCGATCAGCCGGCCGAACGCGGCCAGGGTGGTCTCCAGCGGCGTGGATTGGTCGTCTTCGTGTGCCTGGTAGAGATCGATCACATCGGTCTGCAGCCGACGGAGCGAATCCTCCACCGCCGCGGCGATGTTGTCCGCGGACAGGCCCGGCCGCTCGGCCCACTTGGCCACCTTGGTGGCCAGCACCACCTGATCGCGTTTGCCGCTGCGCTTGAACCAACGGCCGAGGATGGATTCCGATTCGCCACCGGCATTGCCCGGCACCCACGCCGAGTAAGCGTCGGCGGTATCAACCAGATTGAAGCCGGCATCGACGAAAGCGTCCAGCAGATCGAATGAGGTCTTCTCGTCGGCGCTCCAGCCGAACACGTTGCCGCCGAAGGCGATGGGGTGGACGGAGAGGCCGGAGCGGCCGAGTTCCCGCGGTGCAGTCATGGGCGATGTCATCCTTCTGAAAGCCAGAGCGACAGGATAAGTCGATGCCGATGACCGCGTTGCGGCAGCAGGCACAAAACAGTGTTCCGTCGTGCTGCATCGCACTAACGTTTTGTGAACACCTGGGGCGCCGTGGCTGCTAGTCTCGCCGCAACCCGCCGCCAGGAAACCGCCGATGAAAACCCGTTCGCTGACCACTGCCTGCCTGTTCACCCTGTCCGCGCTGCTGCTGTCCGCACCGGCGCTGGCAACCAAGCCAGCCGGCCCCAATGCGCAGATCGCGATCACCCCCGCCGTGCAGACCGCCGTGCAGGGAAGCTGGCGCGACCCGGCCAACGTCAAGCGCGATCCGTGGCGCCATCCGGCGCAGACGCTGTCGTTCTTCGGCGTGGCACCGGGCAAGACCGTCATCGAGATCACCCCGGGGGGCGGCTGGTACTCGGAGATCCTGGCCCCGCTGCTGCGCGACAACGGCACTTACGTGGCGGCGGTGGTCGATCCGATGGCGGTCGCCGAAGGCCGCGGCCGCGATTACCAGCAGCGCAGCCGTGATGGCCTGGAAAAGAAGTTTGCCGCCAACGCCGCGCTGTACGGCAAGACCCGCGTGGTGGCCTACGATCCGACCGCGCCGCAGTTCGGCGCGCCCGATTCGGCCGATGTGGTGCTCACCTTCCGCAATGTGCACAACTGGCGCAGTGCGAACCAGGCCGAAGGCATGTTCAAGGGCTTCTACAGCGTGCTCAAGCCCGGTGGAGTGCTGGGCGTGGTTGAACACCGCGCCACGGCCGATGTGCCGGCCGATGACAAGAGCGGCTACGTCGGGCAGAAGCAGGTGATCGCGATGGCCGAGGCCGCCGGCTTCACGCTGGCCGGCAGCAGCGAGATCAATGCCAACCCGCGCGACACCAAGGACCATCCCAACGGGGTGTGGACGCTGCCCCCGTCCAACAACCATGAGGCCGCCGACGATGCGAAGTATCAGGCCATCGGGGAGAGCGACCGCATGACCCTGCGTTTCGTCAAACCCGCCAGGTAACGGGCCGGGCCGGCCGCGCGTCGCACGGCCCCGGGGGATGGGACAATGTTCCGTCCCCCGTTGTCGTCTCCGCCATGCTGATCGCCTTCAACAAACCGTTCAACGTCCTGTGCCAGTTCACCGACCGCAGCCAGCCGCCGCGCGCGACGCTGGCCGGATTCGGGCTGCCGCCGGACGTGTATGCCGCCGGTCGCCTGGACTACGACAGCGAAGGCCTCCTGCTGCTCACCGACGATGGCGGTCTGGCGCATGCCCTCACCGATCCGCGCCACAAGGCGGACAAAACCTACTGGGTGCAGGTCGAAGGCACCGCCACCGATGCGCAGCTGCAGGCGCTGCGCGCGGGCGTGCAGCTCAACGACGGGCCCACCTTGCCGGCCGGCGTGGAACGCCTGGAACCACCGCCGTCGCTGTGGCCCCGCACACCGCCGGTACGGTTCCGCAAAACGGTGCCCGATGCGTGGCTGGCGATCACCCTGCGCGAAGGGCGGAACCGCCAGGTGCGGCGGATGACTGCTGCGGTGGGTCTGCCCACGCTGCGGCTGGTACGGGTGGCGATGGGCGCACACGCGCTGGACGGCCTGCAACCCGGGCAGTGGCGGCGGATCGATTGACATCCGCTGGGCGAGGATCCAGAAAAAAACCGCCGGCAATGCCGGCGGTTTCCATGTCACGCAGATGCCGCAGCGCGATCAGGCATCGCTGCCGATATCGCTGTGCTCGTCGACCACGGTGTCGTTGCGGCGGTTGCGTGCGCTGATGCGCTGCGCCTGGCCGTCGACCACGCCGCCGTTGGCGAGCTTCTTCTTCTGCTGCTTGCGGTACAGCGCGTAGCCCAGCAGGCCGACACCGACGGCGGCGGCGGCGATGGTCACGGCCGGATTGCGGCGCACCACCTTCGCGGCCACCCTGCTACCGGTCTTGACCGCGCCCAGTGCGGCGCCGGTCTTGATCCAGTCGGTGGCCTGCGGACCGAAGTGGCGCAGGTTGGTACCGGCATGTTTGAGGCCGTCGCCGGCACTGCTTGCCAGGTCCAGGGCGCGCTCGAGGGCGCGGTCGGTAATCACGGTCAATCTGCTCATGGGGGGTCCTTTGCCTCGGTTCCTGTCCAGTGTCGCGCGTGGGCCGTGTAGGGCGTGTTATCCGCTCCGCACAACCGGATCACGACTGTAGCGGCTTGCGTGCGGCGATGTCGCCGCACCCGGAGCGCCGGTCAGCCGGCAGCCATGAATGCGCACGGCGCGTTACGCCCGGCGTCACGTGCCGCGCGGTTTGGCCCGATGCGTCGCGGTGGCCGTCCACGGGTCGTCCGGCCACGGATGCCTGGGGTAGCGCCCTTTCATCTCCTTCTTCACCTCTGCGTAGGTAGTGGCCCAGAAGTTGCGCAGGTCCTGGGTCACCTGCAGCGGCCGGCCACCGGGCGACAGCAGGTGCAGGGTCAGTGCGACGCGGTTGTCGGCAATCCGCGGCGTGTCGGCCAGGCCGAACAGCTCCTGCAGTTTCACCGCCAGCACCGGTGCCTGTGGGGTGCTGCCGTCGGCGTCGACGGCGTAGTGGATCGCGCGCTCCATGCCCGATGGCACGGACATGCGCACCGGCGCGTGGCGATCAACCAGCTGGCGCTGGGCCCACGGCAGTGCCGACTTCAGGGCTTCGCCGAGGGCGGCTTCGTCCAGCGCGTCCAGCCGGGTCCGGCCCGCGAAGGCGGGCGTCAGCCAGCGCGGCAACGTAGCCATCAGGGCGGCGTCGGACACGTCGGGCAGCTCCAGCGCCGGCATCCAGCTGCGCAGGCCCAGCACGCGTGCCTGCCACTGGCGCAGGCCGTCGGTCCACGGCAACGCCGCCAGGCCGAGTTCGGCCACCGCCTCGGTCAGGGCCTGCGCGGCCAGCGCCGGATCCACGCGGCCGGCTGAACGGCTGTCGAGCACGATGCGGTCGAAGCGGGTTTCGCGGCGGGCCACCAGTGCCCGCTTCTCGGCGTCCCAGCGCACCACGTCTTCCTGCCTGAACCGCTCGGGGAAGTCCCGGCGCAGGCGGTTCTCATCGACCGGCGCAGCACGCAGCAGCAGCGCGTCGCGCGCTTCGTAGCGCAGTTCGACCGCTACCAGCCACGGTTCGCCGCGCAGGTCGCTGGGATCGAACAGGCGGGCACTGCGGCCGTTGGCGAGCAGGTAGCGCAGCGGATCGGTGGGGTGACGCGCCGCGATGCGGTCGGGGAATGCATGCGCCAGCAGATCGCCGAGGCGGTGTGCCTCGACCGAGGTGGGGGGCGATGTGTCGCAGCGCAGCCGCCGCCGCCATTGCTTGCTGGCCGCGTCGATGGCGGCCAGCGCGCCGCGGTTGGCGTCGTGCGGTGCGCGCCCCTGGCGGAAGGCAGCCAGCGCACGCCAGCGTGCGGCCAGTGCATCGCCGCCCTGGCGCAGCGGGTCGCGCGCTTCCACCAGCGCGGCCAGGTCGCAGGCCAGTGCCTGCTCCTCGCCGTTGCCAGCGGCCAACAGCATGGCTGCCAGGCGCGGATGCGTGCCCAGCGCCAGCATGCGCCGGCCGGGCGCGGTGAGTGCGCCGCTGTCGCTGATCGCGCCCAGCCGCTGCAGCAGCTCGCGCGCGGCGGCCAGCGCGCCGACCGGCGGTGTATCGACGAAGCGAAGGTCGTCGCTGCCCCATGCCGCCAGCTCCAGCGCCAGTGAAGCCAGCTCGACCTGGGCGATCTCCGGTCGCCGCTGCGCGTCCAATCGCTGCGACTGCGGCCACAGCCGCCAGGCCCACCCCTCCGCCACACGTCCGGCGCGGCCGGCGCGCTGATCGGCCGACGCCTGCGCGATGCTGACCACGTCCAGCCGCGCGAAGCCGCTGTTGGGGTCGTAGCGCGGTTCGCGCGCCAGACCGGCGTCGATCACCACGCGCACGCCGGGGAGGGTCACCGACGATTCGGCCACATTGGTCGCCAGCACCACGCGGCGTTGACCGTGCGGATCGGGCTGCAGCACGCGGCTCTGCTGTTCCACCGGCAGCTCGCCGTGCAGGGGCAGCACCTGGATATCGGCGGGCAGCACCTGTTCGAGCGCGGCCTGGGTGCGTGCGATTTCGCGTTGGCCGGGCAGGAACACCAGCACGTCGCCCGGGTGGGTGGCCAGCGCCTGTTCCACCGCGCGCCGGGCCTGCGCCTCCAGGGCCTCGTCGCGGCGGGCGGGGAAATGGCTGATCGCCACCGGGTAGCTGCGTCCCTCGCTGCTCAGGCGCGGCGCGTCGAGGAACTGTGCCAGCCGCTCGCCATCCAGCGTGGCCGACATCACGACGATGCGCAGGTCCTCACGCAGCTGCGCCTGCACATCCAGCGCCAGGGCCAGACCGAGGTCGGCGGCGAGGTGGCGCTCATGAAACTCGTCGAACAGCACCGCGCCCACCCCCTCCAGCATCGGATCGTCCTGCAGCATGCGGGTCAGGATGCCTTCGGTGACCACCTCCACCCGGGTGCGTGCGGACACCTTGTTCTCGAACCGGATGCGGTAGCCCACCGTTCCACCGACCTCTTCGCCGCGCTGGCGCGCCATGAACTGCGCGGCACTGCGCGCGGCCACCCGGCGCGGCTCGAGCATGATGATCTTCCGGCCCTGCAGCCACGGCGCGTCCAGCAGCGCCAGCGGCACCTGGGTGGTCTTGCCCGCGCCGGGCGGCGCTTCCAGCACCAGGCGCGTGCGCGCCTCCAGTTCGTTCAGGACCTGCGGCAGCAGTGCGGTAATCGGGAAAATCGGGGTGCTCATCGGCGTAGGATACGGCGTCCGCAACGCTGCGCATTGCCAGCGCGCGGCCGGCGTGGTTCCCTGTGCCGCCCTGGAACCACGGTAGATCTGGATGTCTGGTGCTGCGCGCGTGCTGTGGGTGCTGGTCTGGTGTGCAGCCGCATCGTTCACGACGATGGCCTCGGAACCGGTGGATGCCGGCGCTCCGCTGGACGCGCCGTATGATGGCAATCACTGGGCCATGCTGGTGCGTGCCCAGATCCAGGCGCGCTATCTGCCGGCGGGGTTGAGCGATGACGCCGCGATCCGGCGCGCGGTGGCCGACGGCACGCTGCGCGAGGCGGTGTATCCCAGCGTGCAGCTGGGCGACGACGTCGCCTACATCATGACCAACGCGCTGACAGGCAGCACCCTGGACCGCCGCAGGAATCTCCTGGCCTTGTGCCGGCAGGCCGATGGATTCCAGTTGCTGCTCGATGACGCCGACCGCTGCGGAAACGACAGCGCTCGCCACCTGCGTTTCGTGCAGGACGCAACTGGTGGGATGGTGTGCATGGCCTGCGCCTCGCTTGGCCTGCCAACGCACTGGGAGCGCCATGACCGGCCCGCGCGCTGTCCGCTGCCGGAATGGGACCGGGCCGCCGCGCAGCGCCAGTTCGACGTCTGGCAGCAGCGCTTCGCGCAGGACATGCAGCCCTACCTGAGCGCAGCCAGTGACGCCCTCTGGCAGGCGCAGGTGGATGCGGGCCGGTCCGTGGACGCCACGGTAGTGCCGGCATCGCGCGCCAGTGCCGCGCTGATGGCGATGAGCACCGCGCCCGAGGCATTTGCCGACGCCCTGGACGTGCCCGGTGAGCGGCGCCGCGATCTTCTGGCCCATCTGCTGACCCTGCTGCGCACGGCGAAGGTCAGCGGGCGCGGTGGCCTCTATCCCGAACCGGAGCCCGTGCTGGAAGCCATCTGCGCGCAGGTGTGGTATCTGCAGCTGCCGGGTACGGCTGGCCCGACGTCGACGCCTGGCAACGACCGCTTCGTTCGCGGTGCCGCGCCCTTCATCACGGTGCAGCCGCATGGCGGCCAGGTGCGGCTGGCGGGGCTGTCGCGCGAATTGGCGGAGATTCTGCTGGCACCCGCGCCGGCCGACTGAGCGCGCACCGCCGAGCCACTCTGTGCCGCCATGCGCTGCTGTGCCTGCCGTGCCTATCGTCTAGCCTTCCCGCCCACGGGGAGCGCCACGACCTGGTGCAGACGTGAGCGCGCCGGGCAAGCCGCTACAATGACGGGGTTTCCCGTCCCGCAGCAGCCCCATGCACCTGATCGATATCGGCGCCAACCTCACCCACGACTCCTTCGACCGCGACCGCGACGCCGTGCTGGCGCGCGCCCGCGAGGCCGGGGTGGTGCAGATGGTGATCACCGGTGCCAGCCGCGAGCACTCGCCGATGGCGCTGGAACTGGCACGCCAGCATCCCGGCGTCCTGTATGCCACCGCGGGCGTACACCCGCACCACGCGGTGGAGTACACCGACGAATGCGATGCGGAGATGCGCGCGCTGCATGCGCATGCCGAGGTGGTGGCGGTGGGCGAGTGCGGCCTGGATTACTTCCGTGACTTCGCCCCGCGCCCGGCCCAGCACCGTGCCTTCGAGCGCCAGTTGCAGTTGGCTGCCGACGTGGTCGCTGCCGATGGGGCGCGCAAGCCGCTGTTTCTGCACCAGCGCGATGCGCACATCGATTTCATGGCGCAGATGAAGAACTTCGACGGCCGACTGGGCGCGGCGGTGGTGCACTGCTTTACCGGCGAGCGCCAGGAACTGTTCGACTACCTGGACCAGGACTGGTACATCGGCATCACCGGCTGGTTGTGCGATGAACGTCGTGGCGGCCACCTGCGCGAGCTGGTGAAGCACATCCCGGCCAACCGCCTGATGATCGAAACCGACGCGCCGTACCTGCTGCCGCGCTCGCTCAAGCCGATGCCCAAGGACCGTCGCAACGAGCCGATGTTCCTGTCGCACATTGTCGAAGAGCTGGCGCGTGATCGGGGCGAAGCGGTAGAGACCACGGCCGCCCATGCGACGGCGGCCACGCGCGCGTTCTTCCGGTTGCCTGACGTGGCCTGAGGCGCAATGGCCGTGAGCTACCGGTGGCCGTCGCCGCTTGCCCAGGCGTCGGCCAGACCCTCGCGGTAGGTCGCGAAGCGGGGGCGCCACTGAAGGGCCGCGCGTGTGCCGCGGCTGTCGATGCGTTTATTGCTGGCATAGAAGCGTCGCAGCGAGGCGGGGATGGCCGGGTCATCCCAGGCCTGCGCGGCGGGCAGCGCCAGGCCACTCAGCAGCGCGGCATGCGCGAGCACGTCCTGCGGCGGGGCCGGTGCATCGTCGGCGGGCAGATACAGCGCGTGGCCATGCGGCCGCTGCATCGCCGCCAGCACCGCACCGGCCAGATCCTCCACATGCAGCCGGTTGAATACCAGCCCGGGCCGTACCACGTGCCGCGCCTTGCCCTGTGCCAGCTGCACCAGTGCGTTGCGCCCACGGCCGTACAGGGCGGGCAGGCGGAACACCGCCGAGGTGATGCCGCGTGCCTGTGCGAACGCGCGCCACTGCTGCTCGGCGCGCAATCGCCGGACGGCGGTGTCGTTGTCCGCATCGGCACAGGTGTGTTCGTCAACCCAGTCCCCGTCGCGGTCGGCGTAGACCGCCGTCGAGGACAGGTAGCCCACCCAGCGCAGCGCGGGACTGTCGTGCAGTGCATCGGCGAGCACGCGCAGCGCCGGGTCGCCCGCATCCGCCGGCGGCACACTGCATACGATCGCGTCCGCGCGCCGGATTGCCGCGTGCAGCGCCTCATCGACCGGGACACCGTCGGCCAGCCGATACCGCGTCAGCCCGTCATCGGGGGCCGTGCCGGGGTCGCGCACGGTGCCGCTGCAGGCGATGCCCTTGGCCTGCAGCAGGGCGGCCAGGTGCCGCCCGCTGTAGCCCATGCCCAGCACCAGCACGCGCGCCGGCCCGGCGGTGTACATGCTCAGGCGTCGCGCAGGCGCTGGTAGGCCTGCAGGTGCGCGTACGCCACCGCCAGCAGCGGTGCCGACTGCCCGGCGGCGCGCGCGCGGGCGAGCATGTCGCCCACGATCTGCCCGGCCTCCACCTGCTGGCCGGCCTCCAGATCACGCAGCATCGAGGCCTTCAGCGTCGACCCGGCCTGGGTGATGGCCCCCAGCGCTGCGTCGCGGGCCTTGTCCGGGATCGGCTCTCCGGCCGCGTCGGCCACGGCCAGGCACTCGTCGTACATGCCGCGCACGATCGCGGCGCCATCATCGGTGGCCACGATCGTGCCGACATCGGCGCGCATCAGGCAGGTGGACGCCGCCAACGTGGTCAGGAACGTGTACTTGATCCACTGCTCCTGACCGATGGCATCACTGGCCACGTGATCCACGTTGGCCTGCACGCAGGCGGCCGCGAGGGCGAGCACGCGCGCGCTGCTGCCGGTGCCGTCGCGCTCGCCGAACGTGAGCTTGGCCGGGGGTGCCAGGTGCACGACCGCCCCATCGGCGGCCTTGGTCGCGCTGATGAAGCACAGTCCGCCCAGCACCGCATCGCGCCCGAAGCGGGCATCCAGCGCGGCGTAGTGGCGCAGTCCGTTGAGGATCGGCAGCACCGTGGTACGCGAGGACATCGCCGGTGCAATCGCCTCGATCGAACTGTCCAGGTCGTAGGCCTTGCAGCTGAGCAGCACCAGATCGAACGGCTGCGCCGCAGCCAGCGCGGGCAGCGCCTCGGCAGTGACGTGCCGCACCGGGAACGCCGCATCGCCGAGCGGGCTGCGGATCACCAGGCCGTCGCGGTCCAACTGCGCCGCGCGCGCCGGGCGCACCAAAAAGGTCACGTCCACCCCGGCCTGGGCCAGCCGGCCCCCGAAGTAACCGCCGGTACCACCGGCGCCCAACACCAGAATGCGCATCGTCACTGTTCCTTGTTCTTTTGGGGAGCCGGCCAGCGGCCGGCGCTACTCAACTGCGCATGCCGACGCCACGACGCAGCAGCCACAGCGCCAGGGCGGTCAGGACCACCACGAAGCCGATCATCAGCGCGTAGGCCACCCACAGCGGTACGTCGCTGGTGCCCAGCAGGCCATAGCGGAAGGCGTTGACCATGTAGAAGATCGGGTTGGCATGGGTGGCCGCCTCGGCCCACGTCGGCAGCAGCTTCACCGAGTAGAACACGCCGCCCAGGTAGGTCAGCGGGGTCAGGATGAAGGTCGGCACGATCGCCACGTCGTCGAACTTCTTGGCGTACACGGCATTGATGAAGCCGGCCAGCGAGAAGATCGTCGCACCCAGCAGCACGGTGGTCAGCGTCACCAGCGGATGCGGGATGCGCACCGGGGTGAAGAACATGGCGATGATCAGCACGATGATGCCGACCATCAGGCCGCGCAGGACCGCACCGGACACGTAGCCCCACAGGATCACCCAGTTCGGCATCGGGCTGACCAGCAGTTCTTCCACGTGGCGGCCGAACTTGGCACCGAAGAATGACGAGCTGATGTTGCCGTAGCTGTTCTGGATCACGCTCATCATCACCAGGCCCGGCACGATGAACTGCATGTAGCTGTAGCCGCCCATCTCGCCCACGCGCGAGCCGATCAGGCCGCCGAAGATCAGGAAGTACAGGGTCATGGTGATCGCCGGCGGCACCAGGGTCTGGCCCCAGATGCGCAGGATGCGCGCCACTTCGCGGCGCACGATGGTCATCAGCGCGATGCGGTTGCGCTGGCCGTCGGTCAGGACGGGCGTGGGGGTGCTGCTCATGCTGCGTTCTCCTGGTTGCCGGTGAGGCGCACGAACAGCTCCTCCAGGCGGTTGCTCTTGGTCCGCATCGAGCGCACCCGGATACCGGCGGCGTTCAACGCTTCAAACACCCGGTTCAGGTCCATTGCGCGCGGCATGTCCACGTCCAGCGTGTGGCCGTCGGTGGCGATCAGGGTGGCGCCCTCGATCACCGGAAGCTGCGCGGGCAGCGTGCCGTCGATATCGAACAGGAAGCCCTCCACGTCCAGCTTGGCGAGCAGCTCGCGCATCGGGCCCTGGGTGACGATCCGGCCGTGGTTGATGATGGCCAGGTTGCGGCACAGGTGCTCGGCTTCTTCCAGGTAGTGCGTGGTGAGGATGATGGTGGTGCCGGCGGCATTGATCTCCTTGAGCACACGCCACATGTCGCGGCGGATCTCGATGTCCACGCCGGCGGTCGGCTCATCCAGGATCAGCAGGCGCGGGCGCGTCATCATCGCGCGGGCGATCATCAGCCGGCGCTTCATGCCGCCGGACAGCGTACGGCTCATTACCTGCGCCTTCTCCCACAGGTGGGCGCGCTTGAGCTCTTCCTCGGCCATCTTCTCGGCCTCGGCACGGGCCACGCCGTAGAAACCGGCGTAGTTCACCAGGATGTCGAAGGGCTTCTCGAACAGGTTGAAGTTGATCTCCTGGGGAACCAGGCCGATCAGCCGCATGGTGGCGCTGCGCGCGCGCACCAGATCGCTGCCGAACACCTCGACCTGGCCTTCGCTGAGGTTCACCAGCGAGCTGATGATGCCGATCAGGGTCGATTTGCCGGCGCCGTTGGGGCCCAGCAGCGCGAAGAAGTCGCCCGGGGCGACGTCCAGCGAAACGCCTTTCAGCGCCTGGGTGCCGTTGTCGTACGTTTTGCGGAGGTCGCGCACCCGCAGGGCGGGGGCGGTCGGGGACGCGGGAGTGTTCTGGGAAGCCAAGCTCTTGCCTTCGCGCCCAGGGGCGGCGCTGGATAGGGGCGGGGAGCGGCTATTATAGAAGGCCCCGAGGGCTTGCCCCGGCTACACACTGTCCCGAACACGTGCCTGTTCAATTTCCTCTCAAATTGGTCGACCGGCGGATGCTGGCGCCCACCGTCGGCCACTACCAGTTCCTGCGTGATGACGGCCAGCCGCTGGATTTCCAGCCCGGCCAGTTCATCCAGGTCCACTTCGAGTACGCCGATGGCACCGCCACCAAGCGCAGCTATTCGCTGGCGACCATCCACGACCATGCCCTGGGCGCCGGCGATGCGGTCGACATCGCCGTCAGTTTCGTCCCCGGCGGGGCCGCCACGGCCCTCTTCGAGGGCCTGGACATCGGCGGCCATGTCACCGCCAGCGGTCCGTTCGGGCGGTTCTGCCTGATGCCGGGTGACCACAACGCCCGCTACCTCCTGATCGCCACCGGCACCGGGGTCACCCCGTACCGCTCGATGCTGCCCCTGCTGGCCACCGCCATGCGCGAGCGCGGCGTGGAGGTGGTGCTGCTGCAGGGCGCGCGGACCCCGACCGAGCTGCTCTACAGCGACGACTTCTACGCGTTTGCCGCCGCGCACCCCGGCTTCCGCTACGTGCCGTGCCTGTCGCGCGAGCTGCCGGAGCATCCGCACCCGGACGTCCGCCACGGCTATGTCCAGCAGCACCTGGCCGAGTTCGCGCCCAACCCGGCCACCGACATCGCCTACCTGTGCGGCAACCCGGACATGGTCGATGCCACTTTCGAGGCATTGAAGGAAGCCGGCCTGCCGACCCCGCAGGTACGCCGCGAGAAGTACGTCAGCAGCAAGTAACACCGGGTCCGAGCGGGTTCACGCTAAGATGCGCGCGCCGCTCTGGCGCGCGAGGCTGCATGTCCCTGGATTTCCCTACCGTCGCCATCATCGGGTACCTGCTGTGCGTGGGCATCGCGATCGGGTTTTCGCTGATGCTGGTGGTGCTGCGCGGCCAGCCGGTGCTGCGTCTGTGGACGCTGAGCCTGTGGCTGCTGGCCGTGAGCGTTACCTTGTTGGGGCTGCGCGCCCAACTGCCACAGGTGCCGGCGATCCTGCTCGGCAACGCGACCATCGCCGCTTCCGGCGTGCTGATGCTGTGCGGCGTGGCCCGCCATCTCGACTACCGGTTGCCGCTCTGGCAGCCGCTGGCCCTGGCCGCCCTGTTCATGGCCGGCATCGCCGTTTTCCTCATCCCGTTCCCCAGCCTGGCCATCCGGCTGGACGTGTTCAGCCTGTTCGCCGTGCTCCTCAACGGCTGGATGGCCTGGCTGCTGCTGCGCCGCGCGCCCGACGCCCAGCGCACCAGTTGCCGCCTGGCTGCGGCCGTGTTCGCCACCGAAGGAGCGGTGTATCTGGTCCGGCTGTTCCTGCCGGTGGCGCCCGACGCGGGCGAGGACATCCTGCGCACCGGCTCGCCGATGTTCCTGACCTACATCGCGGGCGTGATGCTGGAGTTGGCCCGCTGTTTCGCGCTGGTCCTGCTGCTGGTCGAGCGGATGCTGGTCGATCTGCGCCGGCTGGCGCGCACCGACGGGCTGACCGGTCTGCTCAACCGCAGCGCGGTGCTGGCCGATGGCAGCGCGCTGCAGGCGGCATGCCGGCAGCAGCAGCGGCCGCTGGCGTTGCTGCTGCTGGATGTGGACCACTTCAAACAGGTCAATGACCGCTGGGGCCATCTGGCCGGCGACCGGGTCCTGCGCAACGTCGCCGGTGTCCTGGCCACCGCCGTGGCAGACCGACCGCATCTGCTGGGACGTTACGGCGGCGAGGAGTTCGTGCTGCTGCTGCCCGATGCCACCCCCCAGCAGGCGCTGGCGTGGGCCAATCGCCTGCGCGACCGGCTGCAGGCGGCGCCCGCCTCGGTGGGCAGCACGGCAGTGCCGGTCACCGCCAGCATCGGGGTGGCGGCCGACCCCGGCCAGGGCGATCTGGCCGGGCTGCTGGCTGCCGCCGACGCCGCGCTCTACCAGGCCAAGGCCGAGGGCCGCGACCGGGCCGTTGGCGCCCGGGCCGACGGGGAGGCATGCCCTGTGGCCGTCGCCGCCGGCGCGGCGTCCGTGTAAGTTGGGTCACATCCGCCGCGCGGGTTCGTCGTGGTGGCATGACTTTCAACAAGGGGAAGCAAGGAAGATGTCCAGGAAACAGTTGAGGCTGGCCGGGGCGCTGGCCGTGGCCTTGTGCGCCGGCTGCAATGCGCCCGCACCGGAAAGCGCGTCGGGCGGCACCGGCGCCAGCCGTACTTACGGCACGCTGGCGTTCAAGCCCTGCACGCTGACCAGCGCGCAGGCCAGTGCCAATGTCGAAGCCCAGTGCGCGACGTTGCAGGTGCCGGAGAATCCGGCGGCACCGGACGGCCGCAGGATCGGCGTGCACATCGCCTGGCTGGAAGTGGCCAACCAGGGCGCCGGCAAGACCGATCCGGTGTTCTTCCTCGCCGGTGGCCCCGGCCAGGCCGCCACCGAAGTGGCCGCACCGATCAACCAGGCCCTGCGCGAGGTACGCAAGCAGCGTGACATCTTCCTGATCGACCAGCGCGGCACGGGCAAGTCCAACCCGCTGACGTGCCTGGGCGCGGACGGCAAGGAGCTGCCGCTGGACGAAACGGCAGCGCCCACGCCGGCCCTGATCGCCGACTACGCGCAGCGCTGTGCCGCATCACTGAAGGACCGTGCCGACACGCGCTTCTACACCACCACTGAGGCCATCGGCGATCTCGACGCCGTGCGCGCCGCGCTGGGCGTGGACAAGGTCAACCTGGTCGGTGGTTCCTACGGCACCCGCGTCGCGCAGCATTACGCCGCGCGCTACCCGCAGCACACCCGCACCGTGGTGATCGACGGCGTGGCGCCCAACGACCTGGTGGTCGGCGGGGACTTCGCCAATACCTTCGAAGATGCCATCGCGCTGCAGTCGGCCCAGTGCCGCAAGGACGCTGCCTGCGCCAGGCGTTTCCCGGTGGATACCCGGACCCAGCTGCGCAACGTGATGACCACCCTCGCCAAGGCGCCGGTCGAGGTGGAGTACCGCGATCCGGGCACTGCCGAGGTCAAGACCGACGTGCTGACCGCCGACACCGTCACCGGCCTGGCTTTCGCCTTCTCGTACATGCCCGAGCTGTCATCGCTGCTGCCGGTGGTGCTGGACGAGGCGGGGCATGGCCGCTACGCGCCGCTGATGTCGCTCAGCCGGCTGGCCGGGCGCAGCCTCGGCGTGCAGATGAACCGCGGCATGCAGTGGTCGGTGATCTGTGCCGAAGACGCCGACCGCTACCAGGAACCGGCGGCTGCCGATCGCCTGCTGGGCCCGGAGGTGTCGCGGATGTTCTTCGCGGCCTGCCCGGTGTGGAACGTGGGCACCCGCCCGAAGGACTTCACAGCGCCGTTCGCCTCGTCGCTGCCGGTGCTGCTGCTGTCGGGCCAGTTCGATCCGGTCACGCCGCCGCGCTACGCCGAGCAGGTGCTCAAGCAACTGCCCAACGGCCGTCACCTGCTCGCCAAGGGCCAGGGCCACGGCACCATCAACGCCGGCTGCATGCCACGCCTGCTCGGCCAGTTCGTGGACAGCGCCGATGCCAAGGCACTCGACGCCAGCTGCCTGGACACCCTGAGCCCGGTGCCGGCCTTCACCTCGTTCAACGGATGGGAACCATGATCGTCGCCGACAATCTGCACAAAGCCTTCAAGACCAAGACCGGGCTGATCAAGGCCGTCGAGAACGTCGGTTTCCACGCCGCGGATGGCCGCATTACCGGCCTGCTCGGCCCCAACGGCGCCGGCAAGACCACCACCATGCGCATGCTGTACACGCTGATGACGCCGGACCAGGGCCGGGTGATGGTCGATGGCATCGATGCGGCCAAGGACCCGGTGGCCGTGCGCCGCCAGCTGGGTGTGCTGCCCGATGCGCGCGGTGTCTACAAGCGTCTGACCGCCCGCGAGAACATCGCCTACTTCGGCCAGCTGCACGGCATGAGTGCCGCGCAGATCCGCGACCGCACCAGGGTGCTGTCGCAGGCGCTGGACATGGAAGACATCCTGGACCGTCAGACCGACGGTTTCTCGCAGGGCCAGCGCACCAAGACCGCCATCGCACGCGCGCTGGTACACGACCCCCGCAACGTCATCCTCGACGAACCCACCAACGGGCTGGATGTGATGACCACCCGGGCACTGCGCGGATTCCTGCGCGGCCTGCGCGAAGAGGGCCGCTGCGTGATCTTCTCCAGCCACATCATGCAGGAGGTGGCCGCGCTCTGCGATCACATTGTGATCATCGCCAAGGGGACGGTCATGGCGGCCGGCAGCGCCGATGAGCTGCGCGCACAGACCGGGGAAACCAACCTGGAAGATGCCTTCGTCAAGGCGATCGGTTCGGAAGAGGGGTTGCACGCATGAGTTCGTTTGCTACGTTGTGGATCGTGATGCGCAAGGAACTGCGCGACCTCTCGCGCGACCGTCGCACGCTTGCGCTGACCCTGCTGCTGGGACCGCTGCTGTACCCGCTGCTGTTCCTGGGCATGGGCAAACTGGCCGAAAGCCGGGTCAAATCGCAGATCGACAAACCGCTGGAGATCGCCACGATCGGTGCCGAACATGCCCCGAATCTGGTGCGATTCCTGGCGTCCCAGGGACTCAACACGGTGGCCGCACCGGACGACCTCACCACCGCCATCCGCGACCAGAAGATCGACGTCGCCCTGCGCATCTCGCCCGGATTCGCCAAGGACTGGCAGGAAGGCCGCCCGGCGCTGGTGGAGATCGTCAAGGACAGCACGCGTCGCAGTGCCGACATTCCCAGCTCGCGGCTGGAAGCCGCATTGGGCGGGTACAGCCAGCAGGTGGGCGCGTTGCGTCTGCTTGCCCGTGGTATCGATGCCCAGGTCGCACGACCGCTGGACATCGCCACCCAGGACATGGCCACAGCCGAAGCCAAGCGTGGTCTCCTGCTGTCGGTGCTGCTGCCGCTGCTGCTGATCATCACGTCATTCCTGGGCGGTGCCTACCTGGTGATGGACACCACCGCCGGTGAGCGCGAGCGGCAGTCGCTGGAGCCGTTGCTGGCCACGCCGGCATCGCGCAGCGCCATCGTCAGCGGCAAGATCACCGCCGCCTGCGCGGTGGGCATGGCCTCGCTGCTGCTCACGCTGCTCGCGTTCAAGCTCAGCGCGCAACTGTCCACCACCGGGCCCGGGCGCCAGCTCAACATGGGCTTTCTGCCGATGGTGCAGATGCTGCTGATCATGACGCCGATGCTGTTCATCGGCACCTCGCTGCTGACCTTCCTCTCGGCAGCGGCCAAGAGCATGAAGGAAGCGCAGAGCCACATGACCTGGCTGATGCTGCTGCCGATGCTGCCCAGCTATGCGTTGATGGTGTACCCGCTGAAGAGCGAGCTGTGGCAGTTCGCCGTGCCGTTCCTGGCGCAGAACCAGATGCTGCTCAAGATCATCCGCCAGGAAAGCATCAGTGCGCAGATGTGGGGCGTGTACCTGGCGGCCGGATTTGGCCTGGCGGCTGTGCTCTGGTTTGCGGCCGTGCGCCGCTACCACCAGGAGCGGTTGGCGATTTCGGGCTGACCGTGAAGGGCGCGGTGCGATGGCGGCAACGCCATCGCACCGCCCGCAATCATGTTCTGTACGTGCCGGTCGGCCCACAGCGGTGGTCCGGTTACGCTTGCAATAGGCGGCGTCGATTTGAGTCGCGCACTTGTCTCAATATCGCAATGATTGAAGTGTGACGTCCTCGAGCGGATGTCGGTTCTGGCTCTATTCTCCCGGACGTGCCGTTCCTAGCCTTGGAGGACGCCATCGACATCGCTCTTTCATGGACCTGGATTCTCCCGCCGCAGCTCCCATCGCGCTGTGGCACCGCGTGTTCCTCGCGCAGACCCACGCGCTGATCGATCCACGCCACGTCGCACCGTCCGAGTTCGCCGACCTTCCCACCCACGTACTTCAGCCGGAACGGCTGGCAGGTCGTGTGCGCCATCCGCCGCTGCTGGTCACGCTGGAGGCGCTCGCGCGGGACCGTCGGCTGCAACTGCTCGATCAGGCTGACGCGCATCTGCGCGAGTACGGCCGCCCGCTGTTCTGCGCGCTGCTGACCTGCGACGACGCTCCCGCCGTGCGTAGTCACCTGCAGCGCGTGATGCGGCTCGTGCAACCCGGCGTCGGGCCGGGATGGCTGCGCCTGCACGATCCCGGCGTGTTCCGCCACCTGCGCTGGTTGCTGACGCCGGCACAGATGGCCTGCGTCATGGGGCCGGTGGCAACGTGGCTCTGGCACGAGCCGGTGAGCGTCACCTGGCGCGCACATGCGCGACCGGCGGTGCCGCCCACGCCACGCGTGCTGCTGCAACCGGGCCAGTGGCAGGATCTGGCCGAGGTGGGCGTGCTCAACCGCTGCCTGCGTGATCTGGCCGACGCTGGCGAAGGCGCGGGGGAGGGCGCGCTGCGTGCGCTCCTGGATGGCATCCAGGAGGCGCGCGCGGCGGGCCTGGGCGACCCGGCCGACCTGCGGCGGTATGCCTGCCAGCGTCTGCGCCACGGCAGCGGCTTCCAGCAGCGCCCGGAGGTGAGCAGGCGTCTGGCCCACGTCCGGGGGCGGGGCATGTCCTATGTCATGGCGTGCCAGCACGAACGTCGCGCCACCGTCGGGACGGCCGCATGACCGACCCGGTGAACGACCCCGCCTACTGCCCGAACTGCATCACTTTCGGCTTTCCCATCCTGCTGGCGCGCTACGCGGTGGCACGCGCCGATCAGGAGGTCCGCCGGCCCGCACCAGCCCTGGTGGCGCCGTTCGGGGCCGGTGTGCAGGAGATCGCGTTGCCGGACGGTGACGCGCACTACACGCTGCGTCTGCTGCGCAGCGGCTACGTCTATGCCTACAACGAAGCACGCGACGAATGGCTGGCGTGGCAGGTCAACGAGCACGGTGACCTGTCCGCGTTCGACATCCGCGACGCTCACCCGCCGCCGCAGAGCGATGACGCCCCGGCGCGCTGCTCGCGGCATGGCAGCACGTTGTTCGCCAAGTGCATCGTTGTCCCGGATGCCGCCTTCGGCGCTGCGCTGTGGCTGGCGTTCAGCACCGCACCGTGGACGCCACGGGTGTGGCGGCGGCACCGGGATGCGACCTATCGGGCCCGCACCATGCGACGTATCGATGTCGGCCAGTGGGCGGCGTCGACCGCGGCCCAGCCGCACGTGGCTGCCCTGTACCAGACACTGGACCAGGTGGCCGAGTTCCACGCCGCGGTGGCCGACCGGCCGGTCCCGCACACGCCGGACCTGACCAACCTGCCGACCGTCACCGTGCTGCCCGGCGTCCAGGCATTTGAGCACAGCCTGTGCCAGCCCATTCACTACGGGCGCGCGCAGATCGATCTGCTGAGCGCGCAGGCTCGTCTGGCGGCGCGCCAGGTGACCCCCGGGCATCCGCTGGCCGTGGCCCCCGCGCTGGTGGCGCTGGACGACCCGGTCGGCATCATCGCCGACCTCAATCAGCTCGCCATCGCCCGGATACTGGAATGGGAGAACGAGCCCGAGCGGCAGGAAAAGCGCCAGTCGGCCGCCGCGATCTCCGCGCTGCAGGCGGCGATCCGCCAGGGCGCGCTCGAAGATGAAGCGCACCGGCGCGGTCGCAACGCGCGGCTGGGCAGGGGCGTGGTAACCGTACTGGGCGGCAGCACCGCGTCGGATCAGCTGGCCCGACCCCTGCCTGCCTGGACCGACGACGTGTTCGCGGTCCAGGACGAGGCGGAGGTTGTCGCGCTTGGCCAGGCATCGTGGAAGAAGTACGGCAGGCACCTTCGCGACGACGACGGACACGCGCGGTGGCTCACGCAGACCTACGCCTTGGAGCAGCAGAGGTTCTACGAACAGAACATCGCGGCACTCGATGACGCCTACATCGCCTGGCTGTCGGCCACGCCCTTCAGACTCCATATGACGGGCCATTTCGACAGCGCCAACACCACCAGTGGCGTCCTCTACCAGGAAGTGGTGACCACGCTGCTGCGGGATGCGACTGCGCGCGGCAAGGTCTTCCGGTACGTGCTGGACTGCCTCACCCACGGCGATCCGCTCGACCCCGACGCGATCGTGCTGCGCGCCCAGATGTGGAATCAGGACGCCTTGATCGCGGTGTGGAAGGACACCTTGGCCAGTACCTCCACCGCACCGGGCGCGCGCGACTGGCTGGTGGCCGCCAATGGAGTGTCCAACGCCCTCAAGAGCCTGCTGGACGCCGAAACGGCCGCCAAGCTCGGCGGCATGTTCCAAGGCATGGCCCGGCTGGTGGAGCAGATCTCCGGCCCGATATCGCGCATCATCGGCACCGAGATCGGCAGCATGATCGCCCATGATGTCGGCAAGCTACCCGCCCGCTGGCAGGTGGGGCTGCTCACGGCGCTGGCACAGGCGGCTTCGCCCGGGACCGAGCTGGTCGATCTGGTCGGGCACACCACGCCCAAACGGGCCCGCAAGGCGCTGGCGATGCAACTGGCGGCGCGCGCCGGTCTGAACAGTGCGCAGCAGGCCGCGGCGGCAGCGGCCGAAGTGATTGAGACCACCGACGTCGATATCCGCGATGGCAGGTTCCGGTTTGGCATGGTCGCGCTGGTGGACGCCGATCAGCTGACGCTGTTCAAGGCGCTCAACGCCAAGGCCGTCATCACCGGCCCGGGGCGCCAGGCCGAGCTGATGCGCACCCTGACCGTGCTGGACCTGCACGACGCGATGCGCGCCAGCCTGTCCAACCTGGGCAGCACCTCGCTCGGTTACGGCATGGCCGGCCTGGTGCTGGCGTCGGCCAGCCTGGGGCAGCTCCACAAACAGTTGGCCACCGCCTCGGCCGGCACGCGCGGGCTGCTCGCGGCCAACTTCAGCGCGGGTGTGGCGGCGCTGCTGGGTGATGCAGCGATGGTCATGGGCGAGGTCGGCACCAAGCTGCCGTGGTTCTCGCAGAAGCTGGCCGAGCCGATGGGCCGGTGGATGTTCAGGGCCGACACGAAGGCGGCAGTGGTGAAGGCGAGTGGGCGTTGGTTGAGTGGGGTGGGGGGCGTTGTGTTGGGTGGGCTGACCATTTATGAAGGCTACAAAGACTACGGGCTCAGCAACCTTTACGGCACAGGGATGATGTTAGGGGGCGTAATGACGGGGGCCGCTGCTTATCTGATGTGGATTGGGTTCACTGGTCCACTTGCCATCATCCTGCTGATACTGGCTGCCGTTGTCACAGTCGTTGTCGCATGGCTAAAGCCGGATGAAGTTGAACGCTGGTTGGACAAGACTATTCATTTCGGGAAGAACGCATCAGGCGTGTTTGGATCCTTGGATGCTCAGATCGAGTCGATGAATCGGCTTAGGCTGGCATGACGTGTTGACTGGCTGGTATCCCGCTTTCAAGTATCGCCGTGCATTGAGTCCGGAGGAGCTGCAGTGCGAGTTGCCTCAGATCGAGACGGGCACTCTCACACCAGATGACTCCCTAGGCCTGGTTCGATTCAACTCAACGTTCATGGAGTTTGTCGACAGGACGTTCAAAATCAAGGGAATGGCGGCGACTTTGTGCGCCATGGTGGTCTCGTCCATAAACATCTTTGGACTATCCGCCCTTGTGGTCAAAGCCCACGGGATGTCTGGCGGATTGATGCAAGAGGCGATTCCCGTGGGCATCGTTGCTTTGGCTGTGTTCGGTGCGCAGGCGCTCATCTGGACAGTTCACTTGCGGTGCGATGTTTTCCAGTACACCCACTACCCGGTTCGCTTCAACCGCGTCACCCGCAGGATCTATTTCTTCCGTCACAACGGTCCCGATGGCGTGGTCGTCGTACCCTGGGGCTCGCCGTACGCGTTCTTCCACATCGGTCGTGGCGGCCAGGACCCCAGCCTGCGGGATCTGCGCTGCCATCTG
>NZ_CAMPPN010000025.1:0-63510 GCF_946900935.1 Stenotrophomonas sp. Marseille-Q5258 | reverse complement strand
GGGCACGGGAGAATCCGGCACCGGCAAGGCGGCAGGGGGCGGGGACGTGCCGTAGAGGGGCGGCCGCCGATGTCGCAATCAACAGCGTATGGTCGGCAGCGCCTGCGTCGGGGTCAAGCGGGCCTCGCCTCCGGTTCAGCGTGCCGGGGGCCGACAGCGCCCTTGACTTGGCCGATGTGCAGCGCTGCCGACACCGATCCGCATCCGGCGCCGGGCCGGCGCGCGCCCGATGCCCCCTGCGGGCGGAGGCTGCAACCGGCTGATCCACAAACGATTTATTTCCAATTGAGACATTTTTGTCCGCGTCTGCGTGACGAACTGTTCTACGCCTGCCTACGACATTTCTCCGACAAACGCTGGATTGGTGTACTCGCCAGTACTAAAATTAACGAAATCTTTAGTTCCCGCCTTAGACAGCAGCACCGGTACGCCTGACGCATCGCGCCGACCGCCGGGTCGCCCAGACCCCCATGAACAATTTCGTCTCCCCGTGTGTCGATGACACCGCCCCCGCCGAGCTGCTCAAGCGCGGCGAACGCCTTCTCGAACCCGACGTCTACCGCACCTGCCTCAACGGCCAGCCGGCGGTGGTCAAGGACTACACCCGTTACCGCGGCACCCCGCTGTCGCTGCTGGCGCGCCTGCTGGTGCGCCGCGAAGCGCGCATCCTGCAACGCCTGAGCGGCTGGAAACACGCCCCGGCCCTGCTCGGCACCATCGGTGGCCTGGCCCTGGGCATGGAGTTCATTCCCGGCCAGACGCTCAGCGCCGCCCAGTCGGTGGGGGTCGAGGTGTTCGAACAGCTCCAGTACGCCCTCAGCCGCCTGCATGCGGCCGGCATCACGCACAACGACCTGCACGGCACCAATGTGATGGTCAGCGGTGGCGTGCCGGTCCTGGTCGACTTCACCTCGGCATGGCGCAGCCCGCGCTGGCTGCCGGTGCACCCGGTCTCGCGCCAGTTGCGCCGCAGCGACATGAAGAACCTGCTGAAAATGCGCCAGCGCCTGACCGGGCTGAAGCCCACGCCCTCACAGGCCGCGCTGGTGGCCGACCCGCGCTGGGTGGCCAGCCTGCGTGTGGGCTGGAAGCGCTTCTATCGCTGGTTCAAGTCGGCCTGAGGGCCGGTTGCCGGGCAGCGTCTGGCGTTATGAGCTGCCGGGCAGGGCCCGGCATTACAGCGCGTCGGCGTCGAGCTCGCCGGTGCGGATGCGCACCACGCTGCCGAGGTCGTACACGAACACCTTGCCGTCGCCGATCTTCCCGGTGCCGGCCGCCTTGACGATGGCCTCGACCACCTCGTCGACCTGGCCGTCAGTGACCGCCACCTCGATCTTCACCTTCGGCAGGAAGTCGACCACGTATTCCGCGCCGCGGTACAGCTCGGTATGGCCCTTCTGCCGCCCGAAGCCTTTGACTTCGGTCACTGTGATCCCGGTGACGCCACGCTCGGCCAGCGCTTCGCGCACGTCGTCGAGCTTGAACGGCTTGACCACCGCCATGACCATCTTCATCTGCTGGGCTCCTGTATTTCCGGCGAGCGAGGATAACGCCTGTCCGCCGGTGAACGCGATGCACCCGTACCGGTGCCGGCGCGGTCGCGGCGGATTATCCTTAGCGTATACCCCGCGGAGCACAGCATGATCGACCTCAACCATCTGGATGACCTGGCCCGCCGCCTGAGCGACATGGTCCCGCCGGGCCTGCGCCAGTCCCGCGAGGAACTGCAGGCCACGTTCAAGACCGCCCTGCAGGCCGGGCTGGGCAAGCTTGACCTGGTCACCCGCGAGGAATTCGACGTCCAGCGCGCCGTGCTGCTGAAAACACGGGAGAAGCTGGAGGCGCTGGAGAAGGTCGTGGCCGAGCTCGAGGCACGCGATCGGCCACCGCCGGCCGCCTGAGCCCGCGCTTGCCTACCCCCGGGTGCGGCAAGCGCTGATGGAACACACCGGCACGCACGGCCATTGTGGCCGGTATGACCGATGACTCGAACGCACACCGATGAGCCTGGCCCTGGTGCACAGCCGCGCGCGGGCGGGTGTCAATGCGCCTGCGGTGCGCATCGAAGTGATGCTTACCGGTGGGCTGCCGCACACCCAGATCGTCGGGCTGCCGGCCGCTGCCGTACGTGAATCGCGCGACCGCGTGCGCGCCGCGCTGCTCTGCGCCCAGTTCGAGTTCCCGCAGCGGCGCATCACCATCAATCTGGCACCGGCCGATCTGCCCAAGGAAGGCGGCCGTTTCGATCTCGCCATCGCGTTGGGCATCCTCGCCGCCAGCGGGCAGATCGATCCACGCGCGCTCGACGGCCATGAGTTCCTCGGCGAACTCGCGCTGACCGGGGAACTGCGCGGCGTCGACGGCGTGCTGCCGGCCGCGCTCGCCGCCGCCACCGAGCAACGCGCCCTGGTGGTCGCGCCGGCCAACGCCGCCGAAGCCGCCCTCGCGGCACATGCCGATGTGCGCGTCGCGCGCACCCTGCTGGAGGTCTGCGCGGGCCTCGATGGCCGGTCGCTGCCCGCCGCCACCGCCGAACCCGCGCCCGCGCCGGCCAGCGCCGACCTGCGCGACGTGCGCGGGCAGCACCAGGCACGCCGCGCGCTCGAGGTGGCCGCAGCCGGCGCCCACCACCTGCTGCTGCTCGGCACGCCCGGTTGCGGCAAGACCCTGCTGGCCTCACGGCTGCCCGGCATCCTGCCCCCGCCCAGCGACGCCGATGCGCTGGAAACCGCCACCGTGGCCTCGTGCAGCGCCCACGGCATCGATCCGTCACGCTGGCGCGAGCGTCCGTTCCGCGCGCCTCACCACACCGCCAGCGCGGTGTCACTGGTGGGCTGTGAACTTGCAAAGAGGATGCAACTTCGCCAAAGAGGGTGCAACTCTCGGAGGAGAGCATCAGAATTAGCGAGAAGATATGTTCAGCTAGGCAGAGGGCTCGATCCCCCCTCCCCCTGCGGGGCAGGCGACTACGACGTTTTGAAGGCTACCGTTGGCTGGGTAACTCTCAACCAGATGCGCTGGGCGGCGGCGATGCCCCAAGAAGGGTGGGCCCCACGCGAAGTACGTCTGGGTTCAAGGCGGCGGTCGGGGTTCGGACAACCAGATCAGCTGAGCAAGGGCAACACTGTCGGCCACTTGGCAGAATTGATCAGGAAGGTGGAAATCGGTAGCCGCGCTGATACGCGGTACTGGCTCCAGAATCCCGATGGTATCCTCGACGAGGCCTGCGAAGCCGTCGACAACTGACCCAAGCCCTTGATCTCGGGCAACCAAAAGTTTAATCGGTCGGGTCGATAGATGATCGGCGATCAGCCCCTCATCGCTGGCCAGCGACATTTCAGGCGTGCCTAGCCACGTAACAACGAAGAGATGCGTTACCTCGGAATGGGGCTATGAGCCGCCCTCCCATCGACAACCAGAAAGTAGTTACATCCAGCTATTCGCTTTGAAGACTGTGTTCAAAGACGAGTACCTTGCCGCCAAAGTCAAACTTCTTGATGGCGGAACCAAGCATCTGATTACGTATGACCCGCCAAAGAATGGCCAGAACATCATCAAGCATGGTCTTAGCTTTACTGAGTTGGCCACCTACTCGTCTGGTTTCGGGATCCTGATGGTTCCGTGCCCCAGTAAAGATGATGGCGAGCGACTGGTGATCTTCAATAGTCTGAGGCTCCATGAGGGATCTGATTTCAACCTTCCCACAAAGGTCATGCATGCGCTTTCAGATCTTTGCACCCTCACCATCGCATTGACCGAAGGCGAGGGGTTCAGAGTGATCACCTCTCGTCCGTTCCACAGGGACAACTGGGACAGGATCATGGCGGACGAGCTTAAAGGCATCGAGGCAGCCGAACTGAAAGAGAAGAAGTCCTTCATTCGAAAAGTGTCAGAAGAAGATCGAGGACGAGCTCTTCGGTCCTATGTGGAGCCCTGGATACGAGCACCCTGCTCGTGTGATTCGACCGGACGCCTAACTGGATCTGCTCAAAGCGGTCATGGATGCCGTACTCGCCGGGTACGGTTTGGCGCAAGCTCCCCATGACATAGCGCAACCCCATGCAGACGCAGGCTCACTGCGGCGGGTGCTGGAAGACTGGTTCCACCTCTTACCGAGGCCTCCACGTCCACTATCCAGACCACGTGAAGTCCCGCCCTGCCGTTGGTCTAGTCGTGCGGACTCTGACAGCTGGATGCCCCACGCCAAAGCGGCACAACACTTAGGCTGCCCAGCTTAGCCACCGACCAAGCACGGAACCGAGGCGCAGCCGTCCGCTAGACAAGGACACACAGCTGCTCCAGGGCCTTTGCGCCCCGCGGGCGACATCACCCTAGTCCCCTAGCCAAATAATTGGGGGGCGCACGGAAGCGGCCTGAGGCCGCCAGGACCCGGCCCTATGGCTTAATAGGCGAAATGCGAGCCTGCAAGACCCCGTCAGAGCGCAGGTGTCCGCCAATTTAACGTTAAATTGGCCATGACGAGCACTGAATGAAAGCCGGCCCAGCAAATTGACACCAATTGGCGCTTCAGTGATACTGGTGACACTCGGCTGGAGTGCTGCATGCAAGCTCACTCGCCGAGATCTGTCCAGAGCACCGAATCGATCGATGCTGCTCAGACAGAACTTTCATGGCGCCCAAGGGCCGGAAGAGTGCTGCTAAGTTCTCTCGTCCGGACGACGTCATCGAAGGTGCCGAACTTAGCGATTAGCACTACTCGATCATCAGAAAAGGCCGTTACTATCAGTAACGGCTTTTTCTTTTTCCAGCCCTCCAACAAGGATTTGGTGTGGACAGTACACGTGCATGGAGACCCCTGCTGATTGAGTTGATGCAGGGCAAGACCGAAGAACCCGCCGCTCGCTTACGGCAACTTTTGATCAGTGAGGGCCAGAACCGCGGCCTCGGCAGCTTTGATCATCAAGCCATGGGCTATCGCCGTTTCAAAGACTTCCTCGCGGCCTTCCCTGACTTGTTCGAGTTGCGCACGCGCGAGGGTGGGGAGATGATCGTGTGCCCGCAATCAATCTCTGAGAGCACGCCTGCAAATTCGGCCTCTGTGTCGGTCAGGCGTGAACCGTCCTCGGCGATCCGAGATGAAGTTTGGATTGCCTTCTCCAATCCGGACCCGCGCCGTGCGCGCTTCTTCAATCGCCTCGACGGCCGCGTGTTTCACACGTTGATTCAAGAGGGTCAGTCACCCGACAGTCTTCGTCCACCAGGAGACTGGGTGCGTATTGAACAGATCGGGGCAGAGCTACAGTCAACTTGGATGAAGGAATTCGTTTCTGAGCATCCGGACGTACCTCCGGCCGTTCCTCCGATGCTTGAGGAAACGTACTCGACCCCTCTCAATGTCAGATTTACCAGGTCACTCGGCCCATTGGGTAAAGCCTGGACACAGTTCCGACTGCGAAAGATGATCCAGCAGATCCACTCTTGGGCAGCGACAGTGGAGGTGCCTATTTCGAGGCTTTCACCCGCCTCGGTGCCGACGCACGCCGTCTATACGGCAGCTCGCCCGGCACCGTTGCCCGTCGTTGATACGTATGCGCTTTCAGCGAAAGAGCGAGCACTTAGGCTTATCGATACGCTCTCTGAAGATGAGATCGCCAATTACGTCATCCCATTGATGGCATCGGTGTTGATGGTGAAGGCTCGTCAGTGACGGAGTGGCACAAGGATGGCAATCTTCGTAGTTGGGCTACCCAGTCACATCAGGGGGCGGCTCGTCGCAGAGGCGGCACGCAATAGAGTTCACGTGGGCCTTTGCTTGACGGTTAAATCAAATCGTGGGGGCTATGAGTTCCATCCCCCGAATGGTCAAGCCGTCTCTGATCTTGAGACGTTTGGTGACGAGGTCGAATGGTCTTCGATGACTATCGTCGTGCTGCCTTACGTGGCACTTACGGCTGAGATGGAAGAAGCCGTCAGCCTCTATGCCCAAGATGGAGCGCGTGTGATCCGCCCCACTCCGGGTCAGGGAGACTGGCCTACATCACTGCGCGGCACCGACGGCGAAGGCGATCGACTTAACAGTCTGTACCAAGAAATTTGCCGGGAGCTAGGATGGACAGGCGTAGCCTCGTTGGCACAACGCTTTGAAAGCTCGGCCAAGCGATGTAGCGACTACATCCTTGTGGGGGATGCACTCGAGCGGTGCGATGAGATCGACCCGTCGCGGCACAGCTTTGTAAAAACCTCTGCCGATCTTCTTGAAAAGTTCTGCAAAAAGAAGGGGCGCATTGAGATGAACCTGGAAGCTTTCTTCAAACAGATGAACATCGAGCTAGCTCAGTCTGGCGGAATCAATACCTGCGTGCGCCTGATGAAGGGTGCCAAGCAGATTGCGCGTTGCGACTCGAATATGCACCTTAAGCAAGGTGACGCAACGACACAAGCTGCTGCCGCACGGATCTATTTCCAGCACCTAGATAGGAGCGATCAGTTCAGGCTGTTCTTGCTGTATGTCGGCCCTCACCCAAGCAATGACATTGATCGGATGGTGGCATGGCATCACAACTAGCGGAGTCGCTCTAAACCAGCGCAGGCTTGGCACAGCAAGGCAATATCCGGCCTATTGCCGACATCATTGTGAATCGCCCAGGGTTCCGTAGACACCTCGCAGCCATAGACTATGGCTCGATGTCCCCCCGAGATTGAGTAGCGAAGCGGTTTGGAGTCCAATCCTCAATGACAAGGAGATTGGACGTGAAGAAGCGCTTTGACCAGACATTCGTCTGTTGAAGAGCCCGAAGAGCGGCCCGAAGAGCAGATCATCGGCTTCCTACGCGAAGCTGAGGCCGGCATGCCGATCAAGGACCTCTGCCGCCAGCATGGCTTCAGCGAGGCCTCGTATTACCTGTGGCGCAGCAAGTTCGGCGGCATGAGCGGGACTCTAAACCCGCCCACTACTCAAGCCGGGGGACGTCGGGCTACAGGACTTATCCAACGAGCACCCCGTACTGAACTTTCCCCTTGCTACGATTCAATCTTTTGAAGCGGCTCAGGAATCTGACGTTCGGCTACCAACGAGCTGATTGAAACCACAACCCACCTGGAGACGCGGCGGTCGGGATGCCGCCTGCGTGAGGTTCAGACAGGCCTTGCCAGCAAACCAGCCCGTAAATTGCCCTGACTACCAGTGAAGGTTTCAATGCGGGCCAAGCCGCCGATTGCTGAAGGCGGATCCGAATTCTCGATGACGATGATCTGTACGTGGTCTTTGAGGCTTGCAAGGTGCTTGTAAAAATGCTCTGCAAGCGCGGTTCCTTTGATCTCAGCCTCATCTTCTGATAAGTCGCCATGCCTTGAAGTTAACGGCTCGCGATACGTGAGCAGCGGCGTGTCGAGCACGAGAAAACCCGGATGCGGAAGGTTGTTCTCGATGCAATGAACGACCACTGCGACGTTAAACGCCGCGTGGAGAATTGCGCGCACTCCCTTGCCGTTAGCTGCTCGGGATTTCCCAGCGACGGTGATGTCATACGCCTTGCCATCGAACTGAACCTTGTTGGCGTCGGGGAACTTCCAAGCCTTCAACACCGTTTTCACCGTCTCACCGAAGTCGAAAATGGTCGTTGAGTCCGGACCTACAGGCGCTGGCTCGCCCTCACGCTTCGTAGAAACGGCTCCGATCTCGGCTCGTCGCGTGGCGAGCCTCTCGCGTCGTTGATAGAGGTCCAGCACTTTCGAGATGTCGCTGCGCATTGAGTTGTAGAGTTCGTAACTCTCTCGAAGCGAAGCTTCTCTTGGGCGAAGCTCCTTGATAGCAAAGTCAAGCTTCTCGGTATCAGTCTTGAGCTTGTCAATGGCATTAGTCAAACCGACTGACTCGGCCTCAAGCGAGCCGACCACTTGTACTAGCTCTCGCTGCTCACGCTCAATCTTGCGGGCCTCCGCGGCAGCGGCCGTATGCGCCATCAGGATTTCATCAGCCGCGTGATTGTGGTTCTGGGCGTCGGGTGGGGCACCACATACCAAGCAGTCACGCCCGGCCATGGTGGCCAGCACGTAGCCGCCTTCCTCGATGGAGTGCAGACGATCCAAGTCAGAGTTGTAGACAGCGCGCAACTTGGCGAAGCGTTGTAACGTCAGCTCCAGCTCGCCGTTGCGTTCCTGTAGCTCTCTTTCGTGGTGAATCATGATGCGTCGCTCAACCACCAGTCCGTCCAGCTGGTTTTGCGCGCTCTGCAACCGTGCCTCCAAACCATTGGCACTCTGCTCTAGACGCTCTAGCTGCTCCCGGGCCTGAGTTTCGCCCGGAGGATCCTCGCCAAGCTCAGCATCGAGCTGCGCAAGCAGTTCGTCAACCAGTTCGATCTTTGCGGCCTTGGCTGCCTTGCGCTCCGTCTCTTTTTGGACAGTAACGACGGCTGAATCGTCGTTGCCAGTCAGCAGGAGTTTGAAGAGATTCTGCTCGAAAGGCCGCTCCGATGGGCTGCCCGACAGATATACAGGACTGGTCTCGGACATCATGTCCTGCTCGCCCACCACGGCATACTTTGACAACAACCGGATCGAGAGCGAATCCTTTTTTCCATTACCGTCCCGGACAACCTGCTTGTTGGCAAGGCCAATTGCATCAAGCATCCGATGGGAAACGGTGTCGACGCGCGTCTGATCGTGAGCTTGGCGCAGCACTTCCCAATTGCCACTGGGCGCGCCTTTGCATAGGCCCTCGTAGAGTTTGAGATGACCGCCCCGTGTCGGCCGATAGAGCGTGAAGTCGCCCTGACCTGCCAAGGTGATGCCAAGCCAGACACCGTCGTAGACCGCAACTTCATGAGTCTCGGGCAGCTTCGTAGATGCTCCAATGGTGAAAAGGATGGCCTTAGAAGCAAATGATTTCCCGGTGTTAGATGCACCGTAGATGATGTTCAGGCCATCGTCGAACTCAAGCTCGGCAGGTTCGACGTTCGGACCAGTGAAAAGTAGATGACGCAGACGGATTCCGTTCATTTCAGTAGCCCCGTGGGCAGCTCTTCTGCCCGAAATTCCGCTGTCCAGCGTCCGATGCGCCCTTCGATCAGCGCTCGAATCTCAACTGTCTGCATGCCTGCGAATCGGTCCACTATCCATTCTGCGCGCTGCTTTAGGGCCAGGGAATACGGTGCTTGCAGTAAATCCAAGTAGCTGGGAGCATCCTCACCGGCGGCGAACGAGATACCATCCTCGGTTTCGAACACCTCAACCAGATGCATCTGCTGCATCAGGCGCAGGCTCTTTTCAACAAGTTGGCGGCGCACGAGCAGCTCGCCCGCTCGGTTGGGCAGATCTGGATGCAAGCTTTCCGGGACGTCCTGGCCGTCGAAATCCCCGGTGTGCACTACGAGGTGGTCGAGCCAGGTCATCTCAAGGAGATCGCAGCGTCGAGGATAGAAGGCCTCCAAGACCACCAACGCCCTAATGCCCGTCTCGAGCGTACTGTTGAACGGATGCGTGCCCGATTCATTGCGCTCTAGCGATCCCACGGCAGGAGTCCTTCGTTGGCAAACTGGTGGCAGGTCCCTTGCTTGACTTGGGGGCCCGCATGCTTGCCGAGCACCCCGGAAGGCTGCAGAACCGCTGCTTGCTGCATAACTTGGCTTAGCCGCATGAAGCGGCCATCGTGCATGCCGGCATGGACATCTACAACCCCGTGGTAAATCTCATCCTTGAAATTACGCAGGTAATCATCGGGTGTGGAATCCCGGTAGAAGCGATCAAAGGCGACGGAATCAAAGAAGCGAGTACGCTGGATACGCAGATGCGAACCAAATTCTGGGCAGGCGAGCGCCGCCGCGGCATCGGGATAAGGCCCTGGCCTCTTTTCATCGTAGATCTTGAGGAGCTGACCGATGTAGGCGGACTCGCTGGCCTGAATCTCGTTGGGCACCACGCCTCTTGGGCCAGGACCTGGATCAGCACCAAACCAGGCCACCAGCGCCGGTTTGCATGCCGGATCGTTAACAAGACGCACTGCATCGAGCCAGTTAACCTTCTTGAAGTCGAACGCCCGGATCATGGCCTCGATAGCGGGTGTCAACTTGACTGTCTGATTCTCTACGAGACGTTCTGCAACGTCGCTATCCCATTTGTCTAGGAAGGCCTGCCTAAACTGCTCGGGATGCGCGACAAAATGCTGCACTCGCCGGACAACACCTAGCGGCGCGACATAGGTGTAGGCGCGCGGCAGCGAGAACATGCCGTCGGCCGCATGCTTGAAGATCTTGCCGAGCTCGACAAAGGCCGCAAGCTCAGACAGCTTCGAACTGAGCTGCTTACACTGGAAGTTGTCCCATGGCCCCTCCATGCGCCGGTCGGTCACGTACCCGGTTGCGTCGCGCCCCATGTCGCCGGTTCCACGCCAAAGCTCGTGAGCGTGATAATCCTTGCAACGTTGCGCGAGCCAATCGGCGACAAATTCCTCTAGATCAGACGCTGAAAGCGCGCAGACCTGGGCAGCGTGGTTGATGCGCAAAGGATGGTCCCCCAAGTACCGTTCTGTGGTCCCAGTATGCTAACTGACGCGGCGGCTGTATACGAATCGAAAATAGCGGCCAGTCTCATAAGCTCGCTAGGCGGTACTCCGTTATGACTATTTAGCAGACTGACTCCCATTCCCAACCGGCGTTGCGCGATGCACCATACTCACATGTCTCGATGCTGGCACACTTGGGGGGAACGGACACCGGCAGCTGCACCAATCTGGCAGTGTGGCCAACTACAGATCCGCCACCAGCCACAGCACCACGGATCCGCGGGCAGGGCATTCCCGTAACCGGGGCCGGGGCCGGGGACGGGGACGGGGACGGGCAGCATGCTCGATGGTCGCGGAGCCGGCCATCTCGGCACTCGGGCAGCAGCAGGCGGAATCGGCAGAGGCACTGCATGCACGGGTTCACGCTAACGCCCAGCCCATCAGCAGTAGCCAGAAACGATGTCTGCGGGGACGGGCGGGCCACGCGCTCGCCTGCGGCAGCTGGCGTATAGGCTACGACGCCCAGCAGCTGCTGCACCAAGCCGGGCAATTTGGCCACCAGCAGATCTGCCACGCCAACCAGGTGCAATATCAGGGCAGCGCATTTCAGCCTTACCCGCAGCCTCTCCCCAGCAAAAGTTTACTAGACTAGGGCTAAGGTATACGCGTTGATCGCCGCGAGTAAATCTCGACGTGGATTGCAGGCTTTGTAGTTGTGTTCAGAGCATTCATCACTCTGAAGAATGGCAAGCGGCTTTATGCCGCCGCCATCGGCAAGAAGGCCTTCCCGATCTGGGTACCCGACAAAGGCGAGCGTAAGGAGAAGTGAAGCTAGGCGAGGGGACTAGTTAGCCCCCTCGCCGGTTTCCCCTGGATGGATAAGAGCCCAGACTGATGATCGCCAATGAAGTGGTCTGCCTTGATGCTCATTCACCTGTCCGCGCACTCAAGTTCTCTGCGGAGGGTCGCGATCGGGGACACACGGCAGCGGAACGGATTGTTCACTAGCTGAACTGCAGTGAATAGTTTAACTGCTACTATCGCATGCCACATGGATGAGGGATTGAAAATGCGGATTTCACGCGTCAGGCTATTCAATTTCGCCAACTTCTCTGACGTGGATGTCGAAACCGGCGACAGCATCGTCATCGTGGGCGAGAACAAGGTCGGCAAGAGCAACTTCATTCGTGCCTTGCAACTGATCCTCGATCCGGGATTGTCCGAGCGTGACCGGCAGTTGGGGCTTGAACACTTCTGGGATGGCCTCGGGGCAGACAAGCTCGGCGAAACCATCGAGGTATCGGTCGACCTGACAGACTTCACGGACGACCCGCGGCTGATGGCCCACCTCAACGACTGCGTCATCCATCCTGGGCCGCCCATGGTGGCGCGCCTGACCTATCGCTTTCAGCCTAAGGCCGGACTGACCGGGGTACCCGAATCGCTCAGGGACTACGAGTTCGTGATCTTCGGCGGCAACGACCCGGAGATGCGTATCGGCGGCTCACTCCGTCGCATGCTGCCGTTGGACGTCCAGGTTGCCCTACGTGATGCCGAGAAGGATCTCGCGAGCTGGCGACACTCGCCGTTGCGGCCGCTCATCGAAGACCTCGCGGCATCGCTCGACGAAGATGCCCGCGAGGAGATCCAGCAGCAGGTCGACGCAGCGCAGCAGGAACTTGCCAGCCATGATGAGGTGATCGAGGCGGCAGAACGGATCAGCGAGAGACTGGTTGCCCTCGCGGGTGAGCAGCACGCTGTACCACTGGACCTGGGGCTTGCACCGACCCGGGTCGATGCCCTCTTGCGCAGCCTGCGGCTGCTGATCGACAACGGGGCGCGCGGCATCGGCGACGCGAGTCTCGGGACGGCGAACCTGATCTTTCTGGCGCTCAAGAGCCTGGATCTCGACCGGCTGGTGTCGGATGGCGAGCGCGACCACACCTTCTTCGTGGTGGAAGAACCGGAGGCGCATCTGCATCCCCATGTGCAGCGGCTGGTGTACCGCTACTTCCTGGGCACCGGTGCACAGGGCGACGAGGATGTGCCTCCGCTGACGACGATCCTGACCACGCACTCGCCGCACATCGCCAGTGTTGCGCCGATACGGTCGATAGTCCTGCTGCGTCACGACGCGTCAGAGGGCAAGACCGTGGCGGTTTCTACGGCGAAGGCTCCCTTCACTGAGCGCGACGAGGAAGACCTGCAGCGCTACATCGATGTGACGCGCGGCGAAATTTTCTTCTCACGGGGCGTCATTCTTGTCGAGGGAGATGCTGAGCGCTTCCTCATTCCTGCATTCGCGGAAGCGCTTGGCATCCCGCTCGACATGCTGGGAATCACGGTGTGTTCAGTGGGTGGCACCAACTTCACGCCTTACGTGAAGTTGCTGGGGCCTCATGGCCTGGACATCCCGCACGTTATCTTGACCGACCGCGATCCCGTAGCTGGAAATCCGCCGCGCGTGCGTCGGCGACTCGCCAACGTCCTCGACGTGGTCGAGCCCGATGAAGACCACAAAGGGTGGGATGTGGACGATATTCTGGAGCGTGCCGGGCAACTCGGATACTTTGTCAACGAGAACACGCTGGAGCCTGAATTGTTCGCAGGGGGCTTGGCCGAGTCGATGCAGCAGGTAATCGAACGAGAGTTGCCTTTGAAGCAGGCGAGCTTGGACGACCTGCAGTCTTGGGTCGATGATCCCGATGATCTCGACGTAGAGCGTTTGCTGGGGATGATCGAGCGCATTGGTAAGGGGCGGTTTGCACAGGCGCTTGCGGCTTCGGTATCGGAAGAGAACTGCCCGGACTACATCCGCACTGCGCTCGAGTACATCCGTGATGCCGTCGTCTAGCGTCAGCTCGGCCTACTTGGCGCAGGCCGCGGACCTCGCTGGTAATCCCGGCCAGTTGGCCGCATACGAATCCCAGGGGCACTGCGTGGTGCTCGCCGGGCCGGGCAGCGGGAAGACTAAGACCCTGGTGCTGAAACTGGCACACATCCTGGCCGAAGATGTTCGTGCGCCCCGGGGAGCGGCATGCATCACCTACAGTCAGGAATGCGCCCGCGAACTGACCCGCCGCCTCGAAGGCCTGGGACTGCGAGAGGCTCCGAACTTGTTCATCGGCACGGTGCATGGCTTCTGCCTGAGGCATCTGTTGATGCCGTACGGGCGACTGGCTGGACTGCCGATTCCGTTTCCATTGGCGGTCGCGACGCAGCAAGTGAGCGACCGCCTGCTGCGGCAGTCGGGGGACGCGCTCTTCGGTCCGAGGCATCCCCACAAGGTCATCGATCTGGGTCGGCATCGGCGCTCGGTCCTCGATCGCAACAGTGCCGCCTGGCGTAGCGAGGAGGAACTCGCCGCATGGGCGATCGCCTACGAGGCGGTGTTGCACAACGAGGGACTGATCGACTACGACGACATGGTCATCCTCGGGGAGCGGTTAATTACCGAGCACGACTGGATATTGCCGCTGGTGCAGGCGAAGTTTCCAGTGCTCGCCGTCGATGAGTACCAAGACCTGGGCGTCGCGCTGCATCGGATCGTCAAGCGCTTGGCGTTCGACGGCGGGGTCCGCCTGTTCGCAGTCGGCGATGCGGATCAGTCGATCTATGGTTTCACGGGAGCCGACGGCGGCTTGCTCATGGAGTTGGCTGCACGGCGCGATATCGAGCGGGTCCAGCTCCAGTTGAACTACCGATCTGGCGCCAGAATCGTCGGCGCGTCGGAGCTAGCACTGGGAGAGGACCGCGGTTACCGGGCAAACGACCCGGGACGTCAGGCATCCATCGCGTTCGTGATGCGTCCTGGCGGATTGGCGGACCAGGCAGCCCATGCCATTGCCCAGATCATTCCGGCGGCGCTGTCCGCCAAGCCTGGTCGGACGCTCGGCGACATCGCCATTCTCTATACGGACTATCGCGCCGGGGATGTCGTCGCCGAGGCGGCGACGGCTGGCGGCCTCGACTACATCCGGGTCGACACCGCGGCTCCGTATCGCAAGGTGGGTCTGACGAGTTGGGTCGAGGACTGCGCGGCCTGGTGCGCCGGCGGCTGGCGCGTCGGCCGGCCTCAGCTGCGGGGTTTGATCGACCGCTACCTTGCCTTCCGCCGCGCGCATCTGGACGAGCGCGAGGCCAGACGCGAAGGCCAAGCGCTGACCGCGCTGTTGTGGTCGCTGCGCCAGGATGCTCAACCCGCGCGTGAGTTCGTTGCGGCGCTTCGGGCTGGCATCCTCGATGGCCTCCTGGCCGCGGAGACCGCGCTCGCCGACCAGAAGGAGCAGCTGGACCGCATGTCGGCGGCACTCGCCGAAGGCGGCGCACTGGCTTCGCTGGATATCGTGAGCCTTGGGGGGCGAGACGGGTCTCCAGCACACTTGAATCTGCTGACCTTGCACTCGGCCAAGGGCTGCGAGTACGACGTGGTCATCATGATAGGTCTCGATCTTGGGAGCCTGCCATGGAACAAGGCGACCGCCGAAAAGCTGCATGAGAGCCGGCGCCTCTTCTACGTGGGCCTGACCCGTGCGCGGGATGAGGTACACATGCTCTATTCGGGCTTCGTCGACACCCCCTATGGTGTTAAGCGGCATGGGCGTTCACCGTTTCTCAACGAGTTGGAGGAACGAATGCGTCTCGCGGGCCTCTAGCAATTCTCGTGACAAGCTAGGTTCCGCGTCCGGTCGGGGTGCACGATTCGCGCAGGAACATTTCGCCGCCTTACCATCGCGGACTAGTGCAAGTTGCCCCTTTCGCCCTGCGCAATCTGAATTCCGAGTGGATTTGAACTCGAACTCTCATGAGTAAAGGAGATTAGAACTCCGATGTTGTTCCCCGAAGAACCAACAGTTGCGTGGGCCTGCCACGAATGCCGCAGGTCCCAACCGCGTGTAATCTCTAACGCCTACGACATTTTCAGCGGCAATGAGCATTCCGGCTGGCGGCAATCTACAGCGGCTAGTGGCAGGGTCGATCGCGTGTAATCGCTAACGCCTCATCGGCATGCCAGTGTTGCTATCTGCGCCGCCCGGCCTGGAAATGATGGGTTGGTAGCTGATGCATGCCTGGGAAGCAACCAACTGTGCCTTGATCAGCAACGGTTGCATCTTCCCGACATCAAATCACGCCAGCAGCGTTAGCGTGCTTTTGACTGAAACAATGATGTGAGCGAGCCAAAGCTACTTACAACGGATCACGATCGGGAACGCACAGCAGCGGAACCACGGTGTACTCATCTTCCTGGTACTGCATGTCTTGGGCAGCGTCCTTTGCAGCTGCAGCCGTAGGCTCAAACGTTGTGTGGTCGATTCCCCCCAGAAGCCGCAAGGTGTACCCGGTCGGTTTCTCGACTGCAGCAGCAAGGGCGGTGAGCACAATCGCAAGGTTGGGGTCGGCGATCCCGGCTTGCAGTGCGTCCGCTGCAGCGCGAAGGTCGGTGGAAAGCGGGGTTGATTTGTTCATCGAACGTGCTCCTTGTTAGGCAGGTGGCTAAGGAACTGAGTGGCGTTCACTCTGACGTAGCTATCGAGTTTAAGGAGAAACAGCTTTCCAACTGGCTTCCTTCACTCATCGCGCAGTTTCCTTCTCGATAATTTTCGCTGAGCCCTGGTGGCGCCAGTGGCAAGCTTAGTCTCGAAGTCCATCATATGCTTCAGCAATCGTGTCCACAGGCCTTCGACCAAGTGGGCCTCCGCCCTCGCCATGCGCTCCTCACCTCGCAGATCTTCAATGTTGGCCGGCAGCTTTGTAGGCTGATGTCGCACGGTCAGTGGGCCAAGCAGCCATTGAGGAACCTGAGAGCTCCCACCCCAGGGTGCTTGCCCGTCATACGGAAATTGATTAAGCCAACGCGAGATGTCAGTGCTGGACATACGTGAGCGCGATGTGTTCCGAACCTGGCAGAGAGGAAACTCGGCATCGTCTGCCCTACGAAGGACTTCAACCAGATACGTGTACTGGTCGGCGACCTGAAGTTCAAGTATGAGGAAGTAGCGAGGTACCGGACCAGCGATCACAAACTGATCGACAGAGTTGTTAAACATCATCTCTGCTGTCCAACGCCAACCTGCTGGATGAGGGTTGTCGTGAACATACTGGATTATTGCTTGGTAAGCAGCGCGGCTTCGCTCGAAAAGCGCAGCGGGGTCCTCTGGAGGTTTGGCCGGCGCTGCCGGCGACTCGATGCCGACGGCTAAAATCGTCTTGTCAGGCTTGCCCTCCGTCACCAAAGACGCAGCCTCTAGAACTATGGTTGGATCAGGCAGAACCAGAGATTGCCCGATCACTTTGGAAGAAGGGCGTTCATCTATGCGTGTAGTCTCATTGACGTCTTCCGCGGTGTAGTCAATGAAGGTCATGCCGTTCATTCGAGGCCCACGACGCCTCCGCCCACCAGCCTGCCCGCTCACAAGAGGAAGAGGCTTGTCTGGATCAGGCACTGCAGGCCCATTTTGGGCTATGGTCGGCGGCAGGTTCTCGGTCGCTGGCTCGGCCGTTCGCTGACGAACCACCTCAAAGGTGTCGTACGGAAGCGGCAGGTGTGCCCCCATCAGATGAAGCAGTAGCCAACGGGGCTTGCCGTTAACCGTCTTCAACGGCTTCATTCGGAACGCCCACTTCGCCGGTACTGAATGAGGCGGACGCGGCATCGGAAGAAACTTTGACTTGGACTCCAGAAGCTTCTTCCAAATGTTCATTCCATAACTACGTGCCTGTTGATCAAAGAGCAGCCTGGAGAACTGCTTGGCAACCGGTACTGAGATGTGCTCAGGCAAGTGGTAGGTTACAGCCCTCTCCACACATGCCGTTCCAGGCAGCCATGGGACATCCGTACCATAGTCTTTGGTGACATCAAGCATGCCCGCTAGGACAGTAGCCATGACCTCGCGATCAAAGAGGTACCAAGCCTGCAATATTTGCCAGCCTGGCACCACCAGCTCAACACCCTCCGTCGTATCGAAAACCCAGCAGGAGGAAACCATGTAACGTGAGTAAAGCGGATATTCGGCCTCAGTGAACGGCGGATCCTCGCTCATCGTCGCGTAGCGGGCTGAGTCAGGTATCACCGTCAGATGGTGAACCGGAAAAGTCCTTTCGCTGTATCCCTGAAAGCGTCCATTCCTCCAGGAAGCCTGCGGTGCCAGCAATGGCAGCTCTTCGATCGGACGCTCATCCACCACCCACGGCCGGTAGGCCCGATGATCAACCGGATGTTTTAGGAAGATGGCCTCTACTCGGAGTGGTAATGCTGCATGCGCATCACGAATCAGACGCCCGAGCCACATCAACCGGTAGTCACCATCCTTGATCTTTTCAATGAAAACGGCTTGCGTCACTGCATCCTCAGCACTTTGATGGCCATGAACTCTTCATCCCGCAGCATCGCCGCAGTATGCCCAGTATCATTAGGCTGAAGTCTTAGCGCAAACGCGAGTGCCATCCCCTCCGGGCCGCGCACTGAACTGTGGCGCGCGTCAATATTCTGTAGCCCGACGGTTTGCCCAGCGAAGCTCGAGATTCGCGACAGGGCGCTCCAGACGGACCAAGGCCAACTCTAGCCATGCCGGATGCGACACGCGAGATCGTCCGTCGAAGTGACGTCTGTACATTCCCGCGCTGGTCGCGGACTGAACGAATGAATCAGGCCAGGCAAGTAGACTCCTACGTATCACGTCAAGAATGTACCGCCGTTCAGAGGCCCGACAATGCTCTATTCCCATTCCCATATTTATGGGGCGAGCCCGATAGACGTGCGATGGCATCAAGTCAACTAGCCCAACATCCCTGCGCGTAGTTGAGGCGCCACGCGCCATCGCGCGCAAACCCTCAAACACGTCGATAGATGACTCAAGGTTCCCGCACCATTGAACGGCGCCTGTCTTGTATGCACGCTCCAGTAGACGCTGGAATCTAACGACGGCTCTCGGGGCTGGTTGGCCAGCCGCAGCTAAATCCCTGCCACAGTGGCTACAAAGCAGCCCTCTCAGCGGATGGGAGCTAACACGATGTAGCGTGATCGGACTTTGGCAGTGGGGACAACAATCCCTCAGCCATACTTGGTGGCGAGTGCATACTGTTGCCCACGCAAATCGCCAGGCCAACAGCAACCAGGGTCCTGCCGTTCGTAGACACTCAGGACAGTACTGCTGTCCAAAGGCCGTTCGCTTTCTAGCGCGAATTCCCTGTGGCAACACCCATTGCAGCTCCCCGCGCATGCGATATTCTGGAAACACCACGCCCTCAGCTGCGGACAGTACACCTAGCCGCAGGCGATCGAGCGGCTCCCCTGTAATGGAAGCCACCAGCTCCAGTAGTGCGTCATCCGTGAAGCGATCCAAGTCCCTGTTCCACCCAGCACGGCCTCCCAGCACGTGACGGCAGAACGTGTGATCGGCCATTCCATTGGCCTGGGCGAATCTGTGAAGCCACGACGAAAGCGCCTCTCCCTGATGGATATGGGGGTGGGCCAGCCAGTAGCTTCGGCCAACCTGATTCATCACGCAACCACAGGACGCCGATGTTGCCGTCGCTGGGAAGGGGGAACGTAGTCGAGTCCTCGTAGAAGCTGCTCGTCCACCCGCTCGACACCGCTCCGCATTGCCTCCTCAACGGCCTTGCAGAGCAGCAAGTTCATCTCGCCAAGCAGACCCTCAGTCAGTTCCAAGATCAAAGCCGCGACACGCCGGTCTTGAAGCGGTGACTTCTCACGGAGTGGTAGCGTGGCTTGAAAAGCGGCCATCAGCCGACGGTACTCAGAGTCAAGCCTCCACATAGGCATCCAGACTGGATGCAGTCGATTGGCCAGCTGCTCATCCTTACTGATGGCTACGTGTGCTTCAGCTGTTCCGATAGCTACTATGGGAACCTGTAGCGTATTACTCAAGTGCTTCACAACCTCCAGAACTAGTCTCCGGCGATCGTTCCTCGTGCTTAGCACCGCCTGGAACTCATCGAAAACGAGCATACGGGTACCCACAGTAACCAGGACGGCCTTCACTTGCTTGGCCTTTGCGCTAACCGAGTCCTTCGACCGAGCTGGCTGCAGGAGCGCCGCCAAGATCTCATCATAGATGCGCGCCTCATCAGGATTTGGCGGGATCTCGATTCGAAGTACGGGAACTATGGCAGCGTCGCCTTCAGGATTTGGATCCATTGGATGACGACTAATGAACTCCAATCCTAGCGATGTCTTTCCACTATTGGAGTCACCGAGAAGCAATAGGCCCGGCATTCGATGTGTCGGAGGGTGATCCAACAGCGTCTCCATCCTCTGAAGGATCGCCTCGCCCGCAGCGTAGTTGAACCATTTGGAGCGCTGCATCTGCCGCAGGCGAATGGAAGCCGGCTCATCAATGACGGCTCGAATCTCCGGCAAAAGGTGGTCTAAGTCGGTCATGGAGCCAGCTTGATCCCATAGGGTGATAGCTCCTCCTCCTCGCCCCACTCATCATCCAGCGGAATCGATTGCGCTGGCTTACGGCAAACTATCCCGTCCTGAGCGTCCTCAAGCATCTTCCGGCGACCACGCTCGCGTCGTTTCTGCATCGCCATTCTCGCACTGACCGTGCTGGTCTGGGCGTCCTGCTTTAGCTTATTGAGTCGCTCGTACGTTGCGAAGATCATTTCCTCATCAACCTCAGCCTGACCCTCACGCTTGAGCTGTGCCCGCACCTCGCGCAATTCCCACAAAGTCATGTGTGGATGCGACAAATTGCGATATGGGACGGGATAATACTGATCCGTGTCTGGATCAAGAAACCAAATAACGCTAATGTCGCGTGGATCCCGGCGGATCAGGAAGCTGCGGGGCTTGGCGGTTTTTGGGTCCCGCCGTCCAACCCATGGATCGAGAACAGGATCGTAGTAGCGGACACCATCTAATGCGATCCCGTAGGCCTGAACGGTTCGTTTGATGACAGGCATGAAGTCCAAGCGCAGCCGCTTGGGATCAGCCATTGGTGCCGGCAATCCGCGTGCAGGAGTAGTCCCGTCACCAAGAATTCCAGCCTCCAGCTGCTTCAGTGGTGGCCGACTCAGACCTGAGTGGACCACTTGATGGTAGACGCCGCAGATGTACTCCGCCAAGTAGCGCTCGCACTCAGCGAACGTCATGATTGCCTCTTCATGAGGCTTGTACTTGCCACGCGCAGCCACATTGGCAAACGTCGTTCCAGGTACCGTTTGAATCTCAGCGTTGGCAGTTCCAATTAGGCGCTCGATGTGGCCACCCCAATGAGGTGTAGCTACCATGCGCCACTCTAGCCGGAAGCCGTAGGCGCCTGCAGCGCGCTCGAGCATCTCCCCATGAAACTCCTTCCCATTGTCCGCGTGAACGGTGTCTGGGCGACCATACGTTGGCCAAGGCGCGGGAATGCCCATTTTCGCCAACCAGCCCTCCTTGTTTAGCATGGCATGGACAAGGCACATGCCCACGGACACCTCGCTTGGCTTGTCCAGTGACAGATAGAAGCCCGTCACGCAGCGCGAATAGACATCAATGGCGACTGTCAGCCACGGCCTTCCGATGTGTCGGCGATAGACATCATCGACGATCACCACGTCTAGAGGCGTGTGATCAATCTGCCAAACTGCATTAGGCCAATCCGCACCCTCAAAGCGGCCAGGACGGGCATCGAACCTGTCTTTTGCCGCCTTGCGGCCGACGCGAGTTGCCACAACTTGTCGCTCTGACAGCGCCGATATGCGCCTGCGCAGGGTACTTTCGTTGGGAGGAGCCAGATTCATCCTTCGACAGCGCATGCGCACATCCTGCATGAGACGGGAAGGCCTGATCTTCTGTTGTGTAAGAAATAGCTCTTGGATGCTCTGCGAAAGAACGGCTTCTGCCTCTGGCTTCAGTCGACTCTTCCCACGCCCCCCACTTGGAGTTCGGGGCGCAAGGGCGCTGACTTGCCCGCTCGCTTTCCATCTCTTCAACCAACGGTAGACCGTTACGACATCCACGCCCAGCTCAGTTCCAACCTGCTGTACCAGAACCTTGCTCGGTCGATCCATGCTGACCAATGGTGCCAGCATGGAAGCACGCCGCTGGGCCTCAGCCCATGCGTCCACACTGAGGTTTTCAAACCGCGAGCTTTCCAGAGCTTCGGGATCAACGGCTGCATCCGGCTCGCGCATAGCGGCCAGGAGCTTCCCAACCTCTAACCGGACAAGCTGGCCGTCTACAGCTTCAGCCAAAACTGTTGCCAAATCGATGAAATGGCGGATGAGATAGCGCGCTCCGTCCAGCTCCACCGTTGAGCCTATCTTTAGCGGCACTAACTGCTTAGTCGACATACCAGATCACCGAATTCATCGTCAGCTTGCTAGTAAGGTCCGCCCCGACGGTACGACCCGCAACCATTCGCCACAGGCTTGTCACCAATCTGCCTTGGACCCATGGATCCTGAGTGCAAGCTCTGAGAAGTTCTGCTGGGGTCGTTTCTATCAGAAGCCCAAGCGCATGCAGCAGCTGCAACATGTCCTGCTCATTAGGTGCATCGCTTAGGTATGGCAAGAGAAATTTCGCGTTGTAGAGTGCCGAGGTACGAATACGATCATCGGTCATTAGCCGGAATCGCCAACCTCGCTCCCTCGCATGCCTTGACGCCGCTCTGAAGCGGGGAAGTAGCTCGCTCCAGTTCTCACGCAACTCCTCTCGATATTTGATCTCATAGAGGACGGATTCGGTGGAATCTAAGGTGCGGCTCGGGCCTATCCAGTGCACCAGAACGTCCGGCACATAGGGGCGACCACCCGGGACCGGTATTTGCACCGGTTGCGGATCCCAACCCAGAACGTCATTGCTGAACTCTAGCAACGCATAAAAATCGCGCTCCAACGAGGACTCGAAGCGTGCGGACGCCCCTTCCGAGAGCTTCTTGCTAGGGATGAGACCGGTCAGTGCACGGCGGCCGAGGCCAATTTTTCGAGCGGGGGGCAAACGGCGTGGGAACCCAGTTGCGTCACTAGGGGAGAATTCGAAGGTAGTGTCATCGACTTTGAGCCACGGTTGCAAGAGCTTCGCCATACTTCTCCACGCACATGCTTGTTCGCCGACGCAGACAGTTGCAAAGACTCTGCCGTTTGTCATGGGCGGTGGCTCGCATCCGCGCCCCGGCGAAATCTCGCTCGCGCACAACGGCGTTCTTTTCCTCGACGAACTGCCCGAGTGGAGCCGCCATGCGCTGGAAGTGCTGCGCGAGCCGCTGGAATCCGGGCACGTGGTGGTCACCCGGGCCGCACGCAGCGAGACGTTTCCTGCCCGTTTCCAGCTGATCGCCGCGATGAATCCCTGCCCCTGCGGCTGGGCCGGGGACCGCAGTGGCCGCTGTCGCTGCAGCGCCGATGCCATCGCCCGCTATCGCGGCCGCGTTTCCGGCCCGCTGCTGGACCGCATCGACCTGCACGTGGATGTGCCACGACTGGAACCCCGCGCGATGCGCGACGACGCGCCGGCCGGCGAAGACAGCGCCAGCGTGCGTGCGCGCGTGATCGCCGCACGCGCCGTGCAGCTCGCGCGCGGCGGCATGCCCAACGCACAACTGCCACCGGCATTGCTCGCCATCCACTGCCGGCTGGACAGCAGGGAGCAGGATCTGCTCGAAGACGCCGTCGAGCGCCTGCAGCTCTCGGCACGCTCAATGCATCGCATCCTGCGCGTGGCGCGCACTCTCGCCGATCTGGAGGGCAGCGCCGCCATCGGCCGCGCGCACCTGGCCGAGGCTATCGGCTACCGGCAGCTTGATCGGCAGGGGACGGGCACGTGACCACCGCGTTGGCGCCGGAGTCACAGTTCTCGGCCAATGCCAGGCGCTTGCCCACCCAGTAGCCGCCGACGACCAGACACCACGCGAGAGCTGCCACGCCCACCACAACGTACTGTTGTCTGTTCTTCATCCGATGAATTCTCCTGTGTCCTGCGACCGAGAATAACGCCATTCTCCTCGTGAACGTGAGACAGGGGGGCGCGAATCCAGGTGGCGCTCACCGATGGCCTGCCCCATGCCGGCCGCCGGACCGCCAGGGCGCGTGTGTGATGCGGCGCGCTCAGGCGAATGCGCGCGTCGGCAGCGCGTACGCAACCAGCGCCACCAGCAGTGCCGGCATCGTGAGCAGCGAGGCGACCGACCAGCGCAATGCCTTGCGCGACGATGCATTGGCCCGCTCGACGTTGCCGGCCAGAAACTGCGACGACACGCGGCATGCATGGATGGATGGTTGCCACGATACCGGGCGGGAAGAAGATCACAATGATGCCGAGGACGGCCCGCTATCCCACAAACCGCATCAGCCGATGCAGATCCTTCTGGTGCACCGTCAGCGCATCCAGGAACAGGTTCGCCACGGCACGGGTATCGCGCCCGCGCGCGATGGCCTCGCGCTGCAGCGTGCGCGCCACGGCACGCACCTCGGCAGGCACCCGCGCGGTGTCCTGCGCGGCGATGCGCGTACCGGCCACCAGCCACCCGGCCACGTGCGTCGCCCATGCCGCGTTCAACCCGGCAACGATGCCGGGGTGCCGCGCCTCGTTGCCCAGCCCGAGGTTGAACACGGCCACGCCGTCTTCCCCTTCGGGCAGCGGCACCCACGAATCCGACCGTCCCAGATGCATCGAACTGGGAGCCAGGCCATTGGCGTGCAGGAACGTGCTGCAGCCGAAGCACGACGCCAGCTTGTGCGTGTTCCTGCCCAGCCCCAGTTCGAACGGACGCCCATCGGGGAAGTTGCACCGCACCTGGGCCACCGCCCAGACCATGCCGTGGCAGTAGCCGCAGACGTGTCCGCTGCCGTCCCACGTGGCGATGCGCGCCGCGGTTTCGGTCGAGCCGGCCTGCTTGGGCAGTTGCCTGGCCTGTTCCAGCGTCCATGCCGGGTCGTCGTAGTGGATCAGGCCATGCCCGGGCACGCGACGGTTCCAGCGACCGCCTTCATCCGCATACGGAATCAACCGGCGTACCGAGCTGATCACCAAGGGGTTGGTGTTGTCGGGATGATCGACGATGCCGTAGTACGCCCCGAACTCGGCGTCGAGGTTCTGTTCCATCAGCGGATCGTTGTCCAGCAGCTCGGTGATGCGCTGTTCCACCTCGGGCGTCCACTGGATCTGGCGCCGGGCCTGCCGCGCTGCATCGTCGCCGTGCGGGCGCGAGACGGCCGCGATCGCGATCTGGCGGCGGGCCGGCTCGTAGCGCGGACTCTGGCCGACGCGCACCGTATCGGTGTGGATGCCGGTCAGTGCCACCAGCCGCTCCAGCACCGCCTGCAGTGCCTGGATGCCCTGCTCCACCTGCGCGGGCGGATCGGCCGGGTCCACATCCCAGCACAGCACCACGCCCTGTCGCAGCGCGTCATGCACGAAGCCGAGAAACACGCAGCCGAAGATCACGTCCGATTCCAGCCGCGCCTGCGCGGCGTCCTCCGCCGCCAGGCCCAGCGGCCTGCCATCGATGATGCCCATCCTGCTCCCTCCTCCGTGGACAAGGCAGGTCGCGCGGCATCCTCAAGGGGTGGGGAGACCGCGCGCCTGCACCGCACTGCGCAACGCAGGCACGGCAGGCACAGCGTGGCAGCACAGGGCAGGCGTCACGGTGCAGCCTGTTGCAATGACTTGACCGCCGGTAGCCGCCTGCGCTGGACAGGCGCGCAACGCGGTCGCACCCTGTCCGCATGCGCATCCAACATCTCCTGCTGCCGGTATCCGACCCCGGCTCCGTCGCCCGCTACTTCAGCACCGTACTGGAGCTGGACACCGACGCGGACCAGGTCCGCATCGGCTGGAGCACGCTCCAGCTCGAACCCGCCGGGGATCGCCCGGTGGGCGGCGTGCATCTGGCCTTCACCGTGCCGCACAACCGCTTCGTCGCGGCCACCGCTTGGCTGGACGCGCGCGCGCAGCGGCAGCGCGACGCCGAGGGGCGCGAGCACTTCGACTTCGGTGGCAGCTGGGATGCCGAGTCGATCTATTTCACCGGCCCGGACGGGCTGATTCTGGAACTGATCGCGCGCCGCCGCCTGCCCGCATCGGCGCGGACCGGCATCTTCCACGGCAGCGAAATGACCTGCATCAGCGAGGTCGGCCTGCCGGCGCTGAGCGTGGAGGCCATGCAGGCCCAGGTGGAGGCCACGTTCGGTCTTGCACCGTTCTCTACGCCTACACCGCACTTCGCGCCGATGGGCGATGACGAAGGCCTGTTGATCATTGTCGATGCCACGCGCCGCTGGTTCCCTGAACAGCGCGCGCTGCCCAATGCGGATGGCATCCAGGTGCATCTGGGCGGGATCACACCCGGCGCGACGCTGGGTGACGCGGCGCTCGGCTGGCAGCTCCGCAGCGAGTGACGGCGCGCTGAAACATGAAGCCCCGCGTCATGCGGGGCTTCGCAGGCGAGCATGGCCGGAGGCCATCACTCTTCTTCGTCCTGCCCACCCTGCTGTTGGTTCTGATTGCGCTGCTGCTGTTCCTGCTGTTGCTGCTGCTGTTGATTGCGCCCGCGTTCCTGGTCCTGCTGCGGGGTCTGATTGCGCTGCTGTGCCATGTCCGGTCTCCGGGTGCCGCAGGCGGAATGCCGCGGTCGGGACCATGCTGTGCAGAGGGAGGTTAACGGTGCGTGGCCGTTTTCATACAACGGCGTCAATTCGCCTGCCTGCGCGCCACGAAACGCGAAGAACCCTTGCGCCACAAGGCGTGTCCACGGCTGATCACCCCTTGCCATGTCGTCATGCCCGGCGACCGCACACGTGCTGAACAGGGCCGCGGTCTCCGATCCGCACCGGCGTGAGGGACCAGCCGTTGCGCAGTCGGGTCATTTCAATTGATGCCGCATTGGGTGAAGCACAGATCAAGAGATGAAACTGTTGAAAATCACGCCCCGTTCCTGCGAGCTTCATCGCACTTCCAAGGCTCGAGTGGCTACAACTCTGCACCATTCGAAAGGCTGCACTTTCACGTGTTGACGCTATCGAACGCGCCACGCGATGGTGCACGACATGCACGCCGTCACCGCTCCCCACCCGCTCGGCACTCTCGCCACCATCCGCCAGGGACATCCCTTCCGCGGCGCCATCCGTGCCATTGCGGAAGGCGACGTGCAGGTGATCCAGTTGAAGGACCTCACCGTGGATGCACTGCGTCCCGGCGTTCCGCTTCTGCGCACCGTAGTGCGCGCCCGCAAGACACCGGACTGGGTGCGCGATCAGGACATCCTGATTGCCGGTCGAGGCAATCATCCGCTGGCCATGCTGCTGCGTGATCCTCCTCCTGCCACGCTGTGCAGCCCCCATCTGTACGTGCTCCGGGTCGAGCAACCGCAGCAGGTGCTGCCGGCGTTCCTGGCCTGGCAGCTCAACCAGCCGCCGGCTCAACAGTATCTGCGCCGGCAGTCGGCAGGGTCGCGGCAGCGGAGCATCCGCCGCAGCGTGCTGGACCAGTTGCCGGTGCAGGTGCCGCCCTTGCCCCAGCAACAACGGATCATTGCTCTGGCGCGCCGTGTACGCGATGAACAGGCGTGTCTGGAAGCCCTGATCCGCAACCGTCAGCAACAGTTCGCCGCCGTCGCCGCGGACGTGCTGACCGGCGTGATCGCGTGAACGCGATCCCCGCTGCCCGTGGTGCAGGTCCCCATGCCACGCTTGCCGCCCTGACCTCGGCCTGCGACACGCTTGCCGACGCCCGGGACAGGCAGGCCACGGTTCACCTGGTGCTGGCCCTGCTGATGCTCAAGATCGCCAGCGACAACCAGGCACTGGCGAGCACTCCGGTCGCCAGTGCGCTGTCACCGCTCGACTGGAGCCCACTGGCGCCCGGTGCCCAGCAGCTCGACGTGCCCGCGAACGCGCGCTTCGAACGCCTGCATCGGCAACGGTTCGTGGCCGGTAACCGCCAGCGGCTGTTTGCTGCCCTGCAGGACCTGGCAACCGCCAATCCAGCTGCGCTGGCCGGCGTCCTTACCCCACTGCGGCTGGAGGCCGCGCTGCCGCCCGGTCAGGATCACCAGGAGGCGGCCCTGTCACACCTGCTGGGTCGCATGGCGGTGCCGGCGCTGGACTTCCGATGCCTGCGCGGTGGCCATCGCCGCGATATCGGCGCAGCGGTGGATCGCCTTCTGGACCGCACCGCCAGTTCGCCTGCCGAGACGTCCGACGGGCACGTACCCGACCCGCTGGCGCACCTGATGGCCGCATTGCTGGACCCTTGCGAGGACGACACGATCTGCGATCCCGGCAGCCGCAGCGGCGCACTGCTGCTGGCCTGCGCACAGTGGGCGCGCACGCACCACGGCGCCTGTCGGCACGTGGTGTACGGGCGGGAGCGCGACCAGGTCCAGTGGGCCCGCGCCCGCATGCGGCTGATGCTGCACGGAGAAGACACTCACGGCCTCATCCGCGGCGAGCCGCTGGAGCAACCGCTGGCCGGCGACGGTGGTCCGCAACGTGTCCAGGTCTGCCTGTCGCGGCCGGCCTTCGACCTTTCTTGGAACCCGACGATCGCGGCGCGCGACCCGCACGGACGATTCGCCTTCGGCCTTCCGCCACGTCAGCGCGGCCACCTGGCCTGGATCCAGCACATGCTGCACGCGCTGGACCCGCAGCAGGGACGCATGGCGATCGTCGTCCCGCATGGCGTGCTGTTCCGCAGTGGCGAAGAAGCCGCCATCCGCCAGCGCCTGCTCGACGCCCACCTGCTGGAGACGGTGATCGGTCTTCCCGACCGCCTGTTCGCCGGGCAGCCGGTGGCCACGGCGCTGCTGGTGCTGCGCCGAACGCGCGACGACACCGATGTCCTGTTCATCGACGCACGTGGGGCCGCGTGCCGCGGCCGGCGTGGCCCGAAGCTGCCGGCCGACCTTGTGGCACGGGTCATCAGCACCTGCCAGCAGCGGGTATCGCTGCCGGGATTCTCCCACCGTGCAACGCCCGACGAACTGGCCCGGCACGAGGGCTCGCTGAGCATCGCCCGCTACCTCGCCGACGCCCAGGACACCGCACCGGCCGACACGGCTGCCCTGCGCGACGAGCGCAGGGCACTGTGCCGCACCCTGTCGCAGATCGGCCAGCATATCGACGCGGACCTGCGTGGGCTTGCACCTGACCGGCCGTGACACCGTTGCGTGGGCGCGGTGGCAAAGGGGCGCGTGCCGGCGGTGAGGGGGTATGGATTGATGCATGCAATCAAGATGCGAAGATCAATCTGGAACCAGTTCGAACCGGCGCGATGCGACGGCAGGAATCGGAATGATGCACACAACAGGCATGGCGCAGCGTCGTCCACACTGCGTCAATGCCGCCTTCTTCCCACTCCCTCGACACGCTGGTGCAGCGCTCCGCATTGGGCTGGATGCTGCACCTTGGCTGGCGCTATCTGCCGCACGATCGCCGGCATCGGCAGGACGGCAGCGTGCTGACGCACCGGCTGCGCCGCTACCTGCAGGTGTTCCGCTTCATCCACGGCGCGGGTGACCGGTCGTTGTCGGAGGCCGCCATCGAGCAGGTCGTGGCGGCGGTGCTGGTCGCCGCCACGGGCGACATGCCGAGGCTCCTGCATGGCCTCACCGTGGAGGACACGCTTGCAGATGGTGAGCGCATCAACGTCGCCGTGCCCCTCGTGAACTGGGAGGATGTCACCGCCAACTGCTTCGATGTCCGTGCCAACGTGCCGCTCGGCTCGTCACCGTCAGGTGCCCCCCGGTCACTGGACCTGGTGGCCTACATCAATGGCGTGCCGGTGGCGCTGATGGCCTGCAGTGGGCGCGATGCCGTGGGGCGATGGGCGCGCGATGACGACGCCATCGCACGCCACCTGGGCGTCCAGCGGGGGGCCACCACCCGGGCGCTGTACGACGTCGCGCAGGTGCTGCTTGCACTGGATCGGCGTGGCGGCCGTTATGCCGCCGCGGGAACGCCGGCAACCGGTTGGCGGCGCTGGCAGGAACGCCCCGCGCGGCCATTGCGTACAGGGCGGTTGGTGGTGCGCCCGAGCGTGCAGGCGGCGCTCGCGCGCGATGGCCTGCACGGCATCGGTGATCCGGTGCTGCGAGGCGCCCATGCGGGGCTGCTGCGCGGGCTGATGGCCCCAGCCCGGCTGCTGGCGCTGTTGCGGTGCTTCACGCACATCGGGCCTGACGGGCAGCGGCATATCGCCCACGCCGGCCAGTTCGGCGCCGTGCAGGCGGTCCTCTCACAGCTGCGCACCCACGATGCGGGCGGGCGCCGCAACGGTGGCCAGGTCTGTCTGTCCAGCGGCAGCGGCCTGCGCTTGACCGCGCACTGGCTGCTGGACGCACTGAGGCAGGACCCACAGTTGCGTGGGTGCCGGGTACTGCATGTGGCCACCGGCCCTGCGGTGCGCATCGACCGGCACCGAAGCGCCGCCTGGCCGGTGCCACCTCGGGTGGGCTCGGCCACCCTGGCGCGGTTCCTGCTGGGCGATGAATCCGGTCCGGTCAGTGCCAGCCTGCATCAGGTGCTGCGGGTGCAGCGCGAACTGCCCGCCGACGATGGCGGCCACGCGATCGTGCTGTGGATGGACTCCGGTTTCTGGTCGGCAACAGCGGCAGCGCGCGCGCGGTTGCGCGCCGCACTGCCGCGTTCGGCCTGGGTGACACTGGCGTCTTTGCCCGTGGCGGCATCCGTGGGCGGCGACACCTCGGACCAGCTGCTGTACGTCTACAGCGCTGCCGACGCAGTGGATGACGGGGTAACCGTGCCGGTGTTCCATGCGTCGCGCGCCGATGCGTGGCCGGAAACAGCGGGCGACAGCGCTGCGGCAGGCACCGCACGCGTCGTTGGCATTGCCAACGACATTGCCCGGCACCATGCCGAACAGACTCGCTGGGCCGAGCGCGATCTGCTGGCGCGCGTGATCGTGCGCGATGAACAGCGGTCGGCGTACCAGGCCGCGCTGCGGCGCGCCGTGCACGTGCGCGGCATCGTGCCCGACACCCGCCCCCGTTCCGTGGGAGAGGCCGGGGTGGAGCTGGTGGCCGCGCACATGCCCACCGTGCCGGCGCGGGCCAGACAGGCGCTGCTGTATGTGGATGCGATGCTGTCGGCGCAGGCGCTCGCCGCTGCGATCTCCACCATCAATGCGCCGCATGCGGACAAGCACCACGCGGTGGTGATCGACTATCAAGGCGTGCCGAAGGACGCCGAACCGCTGGTCGCGGCAGCCACGTCCCTGGGGGTATGGCCCCTGCAGTCCACCAACACCGCCAGCGCCGGCCTGCCCCGGCTGCACGCCCGCATGTGCGCGCCAGTGGCAGGCGACAACGGCCGCGACTTCCATGCCGCGCGCCGCCGTCTGGCGCCCTCACCTGCCGGTGCGCCACCCGTCCCGGCCGTCGCGCGGTCACGGCGTCTGTTCCACGAACGCGTGACCCGGTTCGGCGAATCGCTGCAGGCCGCGCAGAGCACGTCTGCCCCTCGTCCGCGTGGCGATGCCGATGGCGTCGACGATACCGGTGCGCAGCCCTACGCACGCGACCTGCACTTCTGCTCGGTGCTGCGCGACGCCGTCAACGCCGCGGCTGCCGACGATGCCGGCTACACACCAGCGGACATCCGCATCCGGCATTGGGCGCGCCACCACGTACCGGAAATCCGCGAACCCTTGATGGACTACGCCACCCTGCGCGAGCTGGAGCAGGCGGCCACGCCGCCCGAGGCGGAGCGCGACGCCGTGGCCACCCTGTATCAGCGGCTGCTCCGCGAGGGCGACGTCGCACTGGCCGGCGATCCCTTCGCGCGCCGTCAGTGGGATGCGGCGTTGGCGACGGCGCTGTCGGGTCCTTCGGCCTATGGTGAGCTGTTGGCCGTCGCCGCGGCCTGGGCGCAGAACGAGCGCCCCGATCTGCCCGCAGCGCTGTCACCCGCGCGCGGGGTCCGTGCCTGCTATGGCGTGCTGAGGCTGGCCCTGGAAGAGTCCATCGCCGATCCGGAAGCCGCCCCGCTGCTGGCGCTGGCCGAAGAACTGGACGCCGTGGTGCAGAAGGTCCGCCGTGAGTTGCCGCGCCTGCCGCACCTGTTCCGGGTGGCGCTGCACCGGTGCCTGCATGCGCGCGTGACCTATCTGGTCGGCCCGGTCGGGGCGGACGCCGTGCTGGCAGGCCTGATCGAGGTGGCCCTCACCCTGCCGGCCGACGCGGCGCCATGACCGGCCTGCCGGCCTGGCTCACGGCATGACCGGCGGCACGTAGGTCAGGGTCATGCCCAGCAACCACAGCAGGCCCAGTACCAGCGGAATGTGCACCAGCAGCTGGATGAAGGTGAAGCCGACGATGTCGCGTGCCTTCAGGCCCAGCACGCCCAGCAGCGGCAACATCCAGAACGGATTGATCAGGTTCGGCAGCGCCTCGGCCGCGTTGTAGACCTGCACCGCCCAGCCCAGATGCGCCTTCAGCTCATTGGCGGCCTGCATCACGTACGGCGCCTCGATGATCCACTTGCCGCCGCCGGAGGGGACGAAGAAGCCCAGCACCGCCGAGTACACGCCCATTACCAGCGCGAACGTATCGGTGGTGGCCACGTGCACGAACAGGCTGGAAAGCCGATGCGCCAGGGTTTCATCGCCATGCCCGGTGGCATGGGTGAGGATCATCGCGATGCCGCCGTAGAGGGGAAACTGGATGAGCACGCCAGTGGTGCTCGGAACCGCCTTGGCCACTGCATTGAGGAAGCTGCGCGGCCGCCAGTGCAGCAGCAGGCCCAGCGAAATGAACAGGAAGTTGTAGGTATTGAGGTTGGCGATCGCGGTGACCAGCGGCTTGCTGGCGAATTCGCCGAACAGCCAGCCGAAGGCGAGCAGCGACAGCAGCACCGTCAGCAGCGGGCTGTACTCCAGCCATTCGCCCGGACGCGTGCGCGGTTGCATCGGCACCGCCTCGGCCTGGGCGGCGCCCTCGAATTCCTTTGCGGTGCGGGCCGTCGCCGCACCGGGGGCGGTCAGCCACGCGATCAGCAGGGAGACCAGGATCAGCGCGGCGGTCAGCACGATCGACTGCCACAGGAAGATGGTGTCGGTGAACGGCAGCACGCCGGTGATCTCCACCAGCCCCGGCGGCATCGAGGCCGGGTTGGCCTGCAGCTGCGCGGCCGACGAGCTCAGCCCCATCGCCCACACCGCGCCGAGTCCGAGGTAGGCCGAGGCACCGGCGGCGCGGTAGTCCATCGTCAGGTCGTCGCGGCGCGCCAGCGCGCGCACCAGCAGACCGCCAAACACCAGCGAGAAGCCCCAGCTGAGCAGCGAGGCCAGCATGCTGATCAAGCCGACATACACCACCGCCCCCCGACCGGTGCGCGGCACCCGGGCCAGCAGGTCGATGAAGCGCGCCACCACCGGCGCGGTCGCCAGCGCATAGCCGCCGATCACCACGAAGGCCATCTGCATGGTGAACGGGATGAGGCTCCAGAAGCCGTCGCCGAAAGCGCGGGCGGTGGCCTGCGGGGTGGCGCCGAAACCGATCGCGGCGGCGGCCACGATGACCACGCCGAGCACGGCGAACACATAGGCATCGGGGAACCACTTCTCGGCCCATGCGGCCGACCGCAGCGCCGCGCGCGCCATCCACCCATCCTGCACTGTCGTCGAGGTACCCATCGTTACCCTCCCAGGTCTCAATGGCACCGATTCTGGGCGCTGCCGGCGATGCTGTCAGTCGCCTATTGGTCTTAGGCCGGTGGGGCTTCAGCCCAGCGCCAACGCCGCAGCGATACCGGCAAACAGGGCCGCGCCGACCCAGTTGTTGTGCAGGAAGGCCTTGAAGCAAGGCTCCCGCTCGCGCTTGCGGGCGATCCAGAATTCGTACGCGATCAGCCCGGCCGCCACTGCCACGCCTGCCCAGTAGGCCACCCCCAGCCCGGCACGTACGCCGACCAGCGCCATCGCGCCCAGGAACAGCGCGTACAGGATGCCCTGGATGACCAGATCGAGATCGCCGAACAGGATCGCGGTGGAATGCGACCCCATCTTCAGGTCGTCGTCGCGGTCGACCATCGCATACCAGGTGTCGTACGCGGTGGACCACAGGATGTTGGCGCCATACAGCAGCCAGCCGATCACCGGAATTTCGCCCTGCACGGCGGCGAAGGCCATCGGAATGCCCCAACCGAAGGCCATGCCCAGATAGACCTGCGGCAGGTGGGTGTAACGCTTCAGATAGGGGTAGCTGGCGGCCAGAAAGACGCCGATGAAACTCAGCCCGATGGTCAGCGCGTTCAGGGTCAGCACCAGCGCGAAGGCCACCAGCATCAGTACGGCGAACAGCACCAGCGCCGCGCGCCCGGACACGGCGCCACTGGCCAGGGGACGGTCCTTGGTGCGTTTGACGTGCGGGTCCAGCCACCGGTCGGCGTAGTCGTTGATGACGCAGCCGGCCGAACGCGTCAGCCAGACGCCGGCAGTGAACACGAACAGGGTCCACAGCGGCGGCAGGCCACCAGCGGCCAGCCACAGCGCCCACCAGGTGGGCCACAGCAGCAGCAGGGTGCCGATCGGGCGATCGGCGCGCATCAGTTTCCAGTAGTGCCGCCAGCGCGGCGGTGCCGCCTGCCCGGGCGTTTCAAAACGTTCGTAAGCCATCGGTAAAGGATACCGCCTGGGCCCGCCCGGAGCGCTGCCGGACGGCGTAATCGCAGAGGGGGGAGACCTGCGCCGCATTTACCGCTAGAATGCGACTCCCGCGCCGTCTCGACGGTCCGGTCGCCCGCAACGGGCTGCCCGGCGGGAAGCAGCAGACAACGCGCTCGTAGCTCAGCCGGATAGAGTAGTGGCTTCCGAAGCCATTGGTCGGGGGTTCGAATCCCTCCGGGCGCACCATCTGAACGTCTACACCATCCCATGAAGGCCGAACTTTCCTTTCACATCAAGGATTTCGGCTTTTTTTGTGTCTGTTTGCGTCCAATCCTGATGTAGCTAACCGCCGCCGCTCAACGGCGGCTGCTTGGCAGCCGATGGGCAGCCTCCACCACGCCGGGCAACAGTAACGAGAGAGCCGTTACTTCCAAAGCCCACGGTCCTTCGTTTCCTTCACGATGTCCAGCATGATCTGAGGCTCTCCAAGCTGGGCCAGGAACATCAGGTGTTCGACGGCCTTGACCTTCTTCAAATGATCGAGGCGGCACGGCCCGCCCATCCCAAGAGCGGGGACGAAACCATACATTTCGTCGTGCCCCAGCGGACCCAACTCCTTTAGTGCGCGATCAAACAGTGGCTTATCGCCTTCATCGTTCTGCTCAAGGAGAGATCGCTGCATGCCCCCTATCCAGTTGCCCAGCAAGAGGTCGCCCTTGCCCTCACTCATCCAGCGGGATTTATCAGAAGGAAAGATCATTCCCCGCACCGAATGAATTGTCAGGCTTGGTCCGGTCTTTGCGCCCCAAACGATCAGTTCGCCGAATGCAGTGCGGCCAATCACATAGAACTTGTCCGTCGCGTGGAGCCGGGTCGGGTAAAGCCAAGCGCTGAGAACGTCAGCATATTCATCCGGATCGGTCATCCAGATCAGGCCGTTGCCGTATCCCCCGAATCCGTAGGCATCCCAGTACTCCAGAAGCTTGTTGGGCAATCTTCCTTGGTAATACTCAATTTTTGCACGCGGAACAGGTCGCGAATCAATGGCAGGGCCAAAGCCCTTCTCTTGATAGAAATACTGAAAGTTCTCATCGACCATCTTGATCATTTGCAACGCTCCAATCCGCCGTTCATCTTCGTCTTGCTTCTTTCGCCCACAGGGACGTTAGCCGCGGCCTCATCCAACTCACCTATTCGGGACTTCTTCCCATTCTTGGCATTCTTCCACTGCCACCCGATGGTCGAATTCACCCGGCCGTCGCCAAAGTCGGCAATCTTGTCGTTACCTCCAGCAACCAGGTCCGGGTTGTGCAGCGCGTGCATCACCTTCATTGTGGATTCGGCGTGGGCCGAGGCTTGTTTTTCGGCTTCCTTGATGGAAAGTCCTTGATTCGTGAGCTCATCCAGTTTTTCCGCATAGACCTTACTACTGAACTTCGCTCTGGCGTCTGCTGCCACTGACCTGTCCCGATTCTTTGGGTCAAAGGCCTCGCGAGCCTTGATGTACTCCTCAACGCTCATATCATTCAGTCCCTGCTCCTGCCCCTTCAACTGCCGATCCATCTCCGGGTACTTAGATGCTGGCAGTTTATGAGGTGTAAAGCAGGGTAGATCCTTGCGTGGCATCCGCTTGGGTAGCCGCTTGACCTCCACCGTCCTCTTGCCATCCGGTGTGCGGTTCCCATCCCCCTGCCGGCGCTTGCGCGTGCGCAGTGCCTTGGCCAAGCCCTTGAATGCTTCTTCCACGTCTTCCATCAGGTGCAGAAGCCGCTTGCCGATGCGGGCGGCGGTGTTGCCTGCCTTGGCCGCAGCATAGCCAAATCCACCTGCGCCTCCCAGCTCCACCGTCACTGCCGCCAGCAGGATGGAGACCACTACATCGGTCATGATCTGCGAGCTGAAACGCGCCTGTATGCGCCCCTGTTCATCTGGCGGTACGGCCTCCCACCAGGCCTTGCCAAAGGCGGGCAGCTGCAGGGTGATGGCCGGGTCTTCGATCAGCAGGTTGAACAGCTCCTTGGCCTCGCTGGCCACCGCCATCACCTTGCCGCCGGCAGCGCGCATCGCGGCGATCTTGCGGTCCAGTCCATCGCGGTCGCCGGTGAGCAGCAGCTGGGTCCATTCCTTGATCTCGCGGTCGGTCTTGTACATGAGCACGGCGAGGTCCACCGCCGTCTCCACTGTTCCCGCCACGTAGTCCCACGCGCCCTGTCCGGTGCCCAGCGCCTGGTTGCCACGCTGCAGCCCCCAGCGTTTGGCCGTACCGGCGTCGTCCCATTGCCGCCACTCCGAGGCCATGTCGGTGCGGGTCTGGGCGACAATGGCATCCAATGCAACCTTGAGTCGCTCGCGGGCCGCCAGGATGGGAGCATCGTCATCGTCGCTCACATCGGGCTGGAACAGCACCTGCACCATCTGCGCGGGACCGACCGTCACCTGGGGAATGAGTGCGCGGCCCTCATCATCCAGGCGACCGGTCACCACGCTGTCGTCCGGCAGCATCACCTGGTAGCCCACGCCCCGCACGGGGGTGCGGTCGAGGTCGCCATAGTGGTAGTACAGGCTGATGTCCTGCTTGAGTGGAGGCGCGGCGGCAGATTTCTGCGGGGTAGTGCCTTGGGGCACAAACCCTGGCGGTGGTGCCGCGCTGGCAGCTGCGGCAACTGCACCACGGGGCGCGCCACTGCCGCCGGATTCCACCGATACGGTGCTTTGCTTGACCGCCAGCACCTGGCAGCCGCAGGCAAGGTAGTCGCCGTGCCGGGCCAAGGGGTTGCCATCGACAATGAAGGTCGGATCGCCCGTGATAATCGGGAAAGCCCCCTTGTGCTTGGGGCAGAAAGCCTTGTCACCGACGCGGGCGACCGCCATTCCATTGATATCGGTGAAGGGCGAGCCGGTGAGGACGGTGCCCCCGCTGCTGGCGCTGTCGCCTACGACAATTGCAATCCGCGCCACGCCAGATCCTTAGCTTTGGTCATGCAGGACAGGCTAGCAATGGTTTCGGGGTATTTCCTGACGACCAACACAAGATGCGCGTGATCCTGGTCAAGGATATAGACCATTCGGAATTTTCCTACCAAACAGCACGGGATTCACGAAGGCACTCAAACAGCAAAAATGGAGTAATCGCGGCACCACGCCGTTTGGCAGCAGCCAGAAGCGGAGCTGCGTGAAATCAGGGCTCCTGCGATGTGATACAAGGCATATGCTCGCCCATGCTGGGCTGGTCGCCGTTGTAGTAGGCACCTCATGTTTGGATGGTTCAAGCGCAAGAATACATTCGGGCTCAAGAAGCCTAGGGCCATCCCACGTTGCCGAGGCGACCGCACAACTGCTCCTTCTGGAGTTGATCATTTGCCGGAGTATTGAAGATTTCCCCGGGCACTTGGCGAGCCCCAAGGTACGCGGTTACTTGGTGGGGTTCTTCGATGCCGCCGCCCAACAGGCCTTCACCGCTGCATCCCTGCTGACCCAAAGCATGCCTGAATTCATCGAAGGTCAGGGGATGGGCGGCCGAGAGTATTTTCGATGGACGCAGAATCGTGGGGGGACGTCGGCTCCTTCCCGATCACCGCTTTCAGCTGTCCGCCTGGCACTTGGTTGGCATCCTCGGTGACGCCTTGGGCACAGGGATTCCCAAGTAGGTGAATGCCCCTGCAGTGTCATCGATAGCGTTGCTGCGTCGGCACTGCGGTGTTTGCAGATGGTGCACAGAAGACTCCATGAAGAACGCAGGCGTGGCGGGGAAGCGAGTGCGCGCGCCGGGTGCAGATCCTTCGCAGGCAACTGGGGTACGGCGCAATGTTCTTGATGCCATTTCGCCCGGCTGAATCGCCCCAGGACGGTTGCCATGCTCGTCGCCAGCCGCAGACGCGGGCGCATGCCCCGTATGCCGTCAGGCGCTGGTAGATTGCCCCCTATGGAACACCTGATATTCGCGCTCATCGCGCTCCTGCTGCTTGCGACGGTAGGCGTCACGCTTGTATGGGGACTCAGCGTCCTGTGCCGCTTCCTCGCCGTCTTGGTCGAGCAGTTCTCCACGTCACCAAGGCCGCGCTGATGCTGACTCAACCTACCTAGCGCCTGTACCGTGGTGGCAACTATGGCGGTAATACGGGTAGCCGCTGACCTTCAGTCCCTTTAATGCCAATGGATTTCGAGGATTATGTAACTTCCTCCGGGCGCACCATCTGAACGTCTACACCATCCCATGAAGGCCGAACTTTCCTTTCACATCAAGGATTTCGGCTTTTTTTGTCTGTTTGCGTCCAATCCTGATGTAGCTAACCGCCGCCGCTCAACGGCGGCTGCTTGGCAGCCGATGGGCAGCCTCCACCACGCCGGGCAACAGTAACGAGAGAGCCGTTACTTCCAAAGCCCACGGTCCTTCGTTTCCTTCACGATGTCCAGCATGATCTGAGGCTCTCCAAGCTGGGCCAGGAACATCAGGTGTTCGACGGCCTTGACCTTCTTCAAATGATCGAGGCGGCACGGCCCGCCCATCGCAAGTGCGGGGACGAAGCCATACATTTCGTCGTGGGCCAGCGGGCCCAGCAGCTTCTCTGCTCGATCAAAGAGAGGTGCATCCTTCTCGTCAGTCTGATCCAGGCTGTGGGCCTGCATCCCGGACAGCCATGTTGAAATCAGGAAGTCCCCTTTGCCTTGATTCATCCATCGGGATTGGTCGGCGGGATAGATCATTCCCCAGGCACAGTTTATGGTGATGCATGGGCCTGTTTTCGCTCCCCATACCTCGAGCTTTCCAAAGGCGCTTCGACCAATCACGTAAAAGTGGTCCTTGCCGTAGAACTCGGTTTCGTAGAGCCAGGCGTTGAGCACCTCGGAATAATCGTCAGGATCCGTCAGCCAGAGCAAGCCATTGCCATAGCCGGCGAAGCCGTACGCCTGCCAATACTCAAGCAGCTTCTCCGGCAACTTTCCTCTGTAATGGTCCAGCTTGGAATTCGACACTGGCCGAGCGTCAACCGCCGGTCCAAAGTCCTTGTCCAAGTAGAAGTACTCGAAATCTTCATCGACCATCTTGATCATTTGCACCGCTCCAGTCCGCCGTTCATTTTCGCTGTTCGCCGCTCACTCACCGGCACCTTGCTTGCTGCCTCATCAAGGTCTTGGATCCGCGTCGTCTGGCCCTTCTTTCACCACCTGCAGAGTGACGCAGATCCAGGAGGCTGATTGACAGGGTCCCACGTGCATGAGAGACAGGAAGCGCGCTCTTTGAATTGAATCAGATCGTGAACAGATTAGGGATACTGATTTTTCCTTTGGCGGCGACGTTGTGGCTTGCCTCTGGATGCAAACAGGAACGTCCGCAACACACCGATGCGCCGGCGCAGACGTTGCTGGCCGCAGAGCCGGAGAGCGACTCCGCAGTCCGCAACGCTTCCGCCCGCGCCTCGCCTGCCAACAGGAACGTGACGATTCAACCCCTGTCGGGGCGCGCCTTTGCAGTCCGGGATTTCGGATCCGCCCCCAATGGGCCGGTGAACGAAGTACTTGCCCAGCTGAAAACTCAGGCCCTGGCCGGTGACGGCGCGGCATCCTACGCAATCTTCCTCAAGTTGTTCGAATGCAACACCCTCAACATGCGCGCTGCAAAGGGCTTGCCGATTCGCGACAACGACGCGGCTGAGCAATGCGAAGCGCTTTCGGCCGCCGAAGGAATCACATCTACAGAATGGCTGAGCCTGGCCGCTGAGCAGGGAAATATCGGAGCGCAGCTTTTTTATTCGATGGATCCTGCATCCGCCTTGGGCGGAGAAGCGGCGATGCTTCGCGACCCAGACGCCACGCTGGAGTACAAGCGAAAGGCCACAGGCTACCTGGAAGGCCTGGCTTCGCAAGGGAGTGCGGACGCGCTGTTGCAACTTGGCAATGCTTATCAGGCCGGCGTTCTGGTGAACGAGGACCTTGTTGCAAGCAGGGCCTGTTTCAAGGCCGTGCGACTGTCCGATCCATCGTTGGTACCGGTCCAGCAGATCAAAGGCCTTGAAAAGGAGATGAGTTCACAGCAGCTTTCACTCGCCCTAAGGAAAGGAGCGGTGATATATGGATCATGCTGCAGGTAGGCGTTTTTCCGAATCAGCCCGAACAAAGCAACGGACGCTCGTTTCCAACCCCGCTCCAGTGGGAGCGTCCGCGCGGACACGGTGGGCCGGTCGCTGGGGCAGAATGCGCCAATGAGAACCTCACACGCCTGGCAGCAGCACGGCACGACCGCGTTGTGGCGCTACACCGGTCATCAGCGCAACTTCCCCGGCTGGCACCTCAGTTGTGATGCGGCCGGCTGCGCGTCGTTGCAGGGGCTGATCGATGCGTTGCTGGCCGATGGCACCGGCGCGGCGCGCACGGTGCGGGTGACGCCGCCGTCCCCGCCGCTGCTCGCCGTCCCCAACAACCGCCGTGCCGCGTGGGAAGCACCCGTCTCGGTCCGGATCGGACACGACGCCACTGTGGACGGCTGGGGGTGGCAGCACGAGGGCGACCGGGCTCATCTGCGTCTGAACGCCGGTGCCCTGGCCCTGCTCAGGCAGGGCGTGAACGACATCGCCGCCGGCCGGGGCGACCATGCAATGGGCACCGGCGCGGCAGCGCTGTGGTTCTGGTGGTGGCCGTCGCGGTGACGGCGCGGGCTCAGTAGGTGCCGTCGAAGGCGAAGATCGGCTTGCGCTGCTTCCACAGGCCGGCGGTGAAGTCCGGGAACTCCAGTGTCTGGAAGCTGTTGGCGATGGACTGCTCGGACAGCGGGGTGATCGCGCTCCAGGTGATGGCATCGTAGATGTCGATCGGCATCGGCGCCTTGGCTTTGAGCGCCTCGACGAAGGCGTGGATCACAAACCAGTCCATGCCGCCGTGGCCGGCGCTGGCGGCAGTAGCGGCGTGCTGCTTCCACAGCGGGTGTTCGTACTGGTCCTGGTAGGCCTGGATCGGCTCCCACTTGTGTGGCGGGCTGCGGCCTTCGATGTGGATGGACTGGTTGACGTCCATCCACAGGCCCTTGGTGCCCTGCACGCGGAAGCCCATCGAGTAGGGACGCGGCAGTGAGGTGTCGTGCTGCAGCAGGATAGTCTCGCCGTTCTCGCAGGCCAGCGTGGTGGTGACGATGTCGCCCAGCTTGAACGCCACCTTGGTGCTGGGATGGGTGGTGCCGCCACTCTTGGCCACGGTGTATTCGTGCAGCCCGCGTGCCTTGCTGGCGAACGCATTGATGTGGGTGAAGCGGTTGCCACGGTTGATGCCGGTGTACATCGCGCACGGGCCAATGCCGTGGCTGGGGTAGAGCTCACCGTTGCGCTGCACGGAATGCTCGGTACGCCAGCGCGCCTCGGACCAGCCCTTGGCGCCGAACTCCACACCACTGTCGTAAGGCTGGGACGGATCGCCGGAGTTGAACTTCACCCCGCGCAGGTCGTGCTGGTAGCCACCCTGCAGGTGCACCAGTTCGCCGAACAGGCCGGCGCGCACCATCTGCAGCACCGCCATCACATCGCGGCGGTAACACACGTTCTCCAGCAGCATGTACGGCGTGCCGGTGTCGAGCTGGGTCTTGAGCACGTCCCAGTGGTCCTTCAGGGTGATGCCGGCGACCACTTCGCAGCCGACCGCGACCTTGGCCTGCATCGCGGCGATGGCCATCGGCGCGTGGTACTCCCACGGGGTCGCGATGATCACACCGTCCAGGCCACGCTGTTCCAGCAGACGCTTCCAGGCGTTCACGTCGCCGTTCTGGCCGTAGGTTTTCGGCGCAGGCTTGCCTGCCTTCGCCACCATCTCCACGGCACGGCCGAGCATGATCGGTTCGATGTCGCACAGCGCGACCACCTCCACGTCGTCGCGGCGCACCAGTTCCTTCAGCAGGACCTGACCGCGCATGCCGGTGCCGATCACCCCCAGGCGTACCTTGCGACCGCGCGCCCATGCCGGCGTCTGCGGCAGCAGGCTGGTGGCCGCCACGGCGGCACTGGCCAGAATGAATTCCCTACGTTGCATGAAAAACCCTCCTCGAAAGACCGCGCCGGCAGGCACCGGCGCGGTGGAAACGTCAGAACTTGTAGCCGACGGTGAGACTGTAGCCACGGCCGTAGATGGTGGCGTAATCGCTGGAGTCGCCCAGGAAGCTGTTCGGATCGTAGAACGGAATGCGATCGAACAGGTTCTTGACCGTGAAGCCGATGTTCCAGTGCGCGTCGGGACGCCAGGCCACGCTCAGGTTGGCGGTCCACCACGACGGCACGCCGTCGCACTGGGCCGGATTGAGTGCCAGGTAGCCACCGGTGCAGGTCTCGGGATTGTTGTCCTCGGCATCGATACGGTCCCACGCCCACTTGGTGCCGCCGACATAGTTGATGAAGAAGCTGGTGGTGAAGGCCTGGTAGTTCCAGTCGGCGTTCAACGTCGCGCGCAGGCGCGGGTTGCCGTAGTAGCCGATGGTGTTGCCGTAGTACCAGCCGAGCTCGTCGTCGGTGTAGGTCTCCTTGCGACGCTGGATGGTGGCGGCAACACCGACGTTCAGGGTGCCCCAGTCACCCAGCGTGAAGCGGGTGCGCGCGTCGATGTCGAAGCCGTCGATCAGGGTGCGGCCGCGGTTCTTGTACTGGCCGACCACGCTGAGCACGTTGCCTGCACTGTAGCCCGGCAGGGTGGCCGGGCATGCCACGCCGCTGGCCGGGTCGGCGCACATGGCCGCCAGCGCCGCCTGGTTGGCCAGGTCGGCCTCGGTGATTGGCGAGCGCGTCATCGACTGGATGTCTTCAGCCTTGCTGTAGTCCGGTGCGGCGATCTCGTTGCGGCGGTAGATGAACCAGTAGTCGGCCGACACCGACAGCCACTGGGTCGGTTCGAACACGACGCCGGCGGTGGCGATCTTGGCCTTTTCCGGTTTGAGGTCCTGGTTGGGCTGGGTCATGCGGGCGACGTTGCGGCTGCAGTCGCTGTTGAGCAGTGAATTGCCCAGGTCCACATCGCCGGGGCGCGCGGACCGGCGCAGCAGGTTGGCGATCGCGTTGGTTTCGTTGCAGCGCAGTTCGTCGCGGTAGCCGCCGATCTGCGCGAACACGCCGCCGGTACCCGCTTCGGCCAGGCTCGGCGCGCGGAAGCCTTCGGAATAGGTGCCGCGCAGCATCAGCTGGTCGAACATCTGGTAGGTCAGGCCGAGCTTCGGGGCGAGGTTGGCGCTGAAGTCGGGGTACTTGTCCACGCGCAGCGCGGCTTCCAGTTCCAGCTTGTCGGTCAGCGGCGCCACGGTTTCGGCGAACAGCGCGTACGTGTTGCGCCTGCCGTCGAACCACGAGCCGCCCTGCTGGGTGATCAGGCCATTGGCCGCGTCGGGGTTGCCCGGCGTGTAGAACGTTTCGCGGGTGGCGTTGAAGCCGAAGGCCGCGCGCACTTCACCGGCCGGGAGGGTGAACAGCGGGCCTTCGATCTTGCCGTCCAGCGTGTGCAGGCGGGTCCAGGACTCGATGTCGAAGGTGGGGAAGGCCTCGCGGATCAGTGCGGCGTTGGCGTCGCTGATCTCACCGAATTTGTAGGCGGGATGGTCGGAGATGATCACCCGGCCGGTACCCGGATCGATGGTGTAAGGGCCGAAGGCCTTCTGGAACCCGGCCAGGTTGACGTTGGTGGTCTGGTAGGTCACCGAATGGGAACCGGCGGTGGCGAAAGCGGTTTCCCAGTTCCAGTCGCCGGCGGTTCCGCGCAGGCCCGTGACCACGCGGTAGCTCTGGTCGGTATTGCGCTGGCCAAAGTGGTTGGCGCCCACGTCCTGCAGCAGGTACTGCAGGCCCACCACGCCGCCCATCAATGCCTTCAGCTCGGGGCTGGCATGGTTGTACTCGTTGTTGGGCCCCAGGTACGGGTACAGGAACTGGTTGACCGTGGTGCCGGTGTTGCGGGAGAACCAGCTGGTGGGGTTGCCGGTGGTGGTGCCATAGGCGCGCGGCGTGCCGCCGTTGGCGGTCAGGTCGATGTCGGTGTAGGTCGCTTCGGCGAAGGCTTCGGTGCTGTCGCCGATCAGGAAGTGCGCGTTGACGTAGGCGGTGTTGCGTTCGGACTTGGCGCCGGCGTCGATCTCGTTGTTCATCCAGGTTTCCCAGATGCACCGCGAGCCGGCCGCTTCGGTGGTGAGCACGTTGTTGCAGCCCGGTGCGGCTTCCTGCACGCGCCGGCCGGTGACCGGGTCGAAGGCGAAGTAGCTGCCCGGATTGAACTCGCCCGGCTTGCTGCCGGTGCCCAGTCGCAGGTTGGGAATGTAGTTCGGGTTGTTGACGTAATACTGCGGCGGCCGCTTGTTGTAGAAGTCACTCAGCGGAATCGCGTCACGCCGGTACAGGTTGACCGAGGCGTAGACGTTGTAGCGGTCCTCGTCCAGGTCGCCGAAACCGGCGGTGATGCTGCCCTGGTGTTCGCCATAGGAATCGATGCGCGAAGAGGTATCGGTGGTGAGGCTGACTTCCGCCCCCTGATAGTTGCGCTTGGTGATCACGTTGATCACGCCGGCCACCGCGTCGGTACCGTACACGGCCGAGGCGCCGTCGGTGAGCACTTCCATGCGTTCGATCGCCGCCGCCGGGATCGCATCGATGTTGACGAACTGGGTCTGGAAACCCGCCGGTGCGCCGTAGTACGACAGGCGTCGGCCGTTCAGCAGTACCAGCGTGCCCTGTGCCCCCAGGCCACGCAGGTTGGCCTGCGAGGCACCGTCGGAGCCGGTGAACAGCGAGCGCGAATCCTGCTGGCCCGGCCGCGCGGCCGGCAGGTTGTCGAGCACCTGCAACAGGGTGCGCGCGCCCATGTTCTCGATGTCCTGTTTGCTGATCACCTGCACGGGCGAGGCGGTTTCCACATCGCTGCGGCGGATGTTGGAGCCGGTGACTTCGATCCGCGACAGCTCGGTGGCCGTGGGATCGGGCGTGGCATCCTGCGCAGCGGCGCTGCCGGCGGCGGCCAGGGCCAGGCCCAGTGCGATGGACAAGGGCGTGGCGGGGATGCAGCGATGGCGATGGCGTTCGGTCAACATCTGTGTCTCCTTGTTCGATCCGCAGCGTGGGGCTGGCGGTGGATGGGTGGATGTCAGGCAAACGTCCCCCGTGCCGCGGCCGGAGGGCCGCAGACGGGAAACGGAGAGAGCAGTTCAGAAACGGGTGGGTCGCGCGCGGGGTGCGGCGTCAGGGCGACACGATGCTGGCGGTATCGCCCTCCTGTCCGATCAGGGCCGCGTTGGCCCAGTTGCCACAGACCTGCGCAGGCATGTCGCCCTGCGCCCCGAGCGTGCGCAGGCTCAGCCGTTGCAGGCCGCGCACGTCCAGCTCCGGTTTGACCACACCAGGCGCTTTCACCAGACCGCTGTCGTAGAGCAGCCGACCGTCGCCCCAGACCTGGAACTGCATGCCGCCGGCGGCGCGGCACTGGTCGTCGATGCCCAGGTCGGCGCGCAGCAGGCGCCAGTTGCCCTTGAGCTGCAGGTCGATCCGGCTGGCCGCACCCACGCCCAGACCGCGGCGGAAGTGCAGGCCGTTCATGCGCATGTCGACCTGGCCACCGAAGGCGTGGTCGCTTGCGACCTGCGACGCCAGTCTGGCCGGCAGCGGCAATGCGGACAGATACAGCTGCTGCGCGGGCTTCTCCATCTGCTGATGTTCCAGCACGCGGAAGGTGGACAGCACGATCGGGCCGACATCGCGGGGCTGCAGCGCATCGACCGCGCGCGCCACACTGCCTTGCGCGGCGGTGACCATCGGGTCGGCCCCGCTGGCGCCGTCGCCGTCCGGGTTCTGCGTGCCCAGCACGCGGAAGCGCAGCAGGCGGCCGGCATGGGCAGGGAAGTCGATCTGCTGCGTGCCCTGCTGCAGGGTCAGGCGGCCGCGCTTGATCGGCTCGCCCCACTCACCATTGCTGTCACCCAGGTAGATCTCGTAGTCGCGCACCTGGCCGTGCTTCCAGTGTTGGTCGTTGCGCGGCGCCAGTTGGATGCCGTCGATCAGCTTGCGTTCGCCGAAGCCGATCACCCATTCGTGCGCACCGGTCTTCACCGCCTGATTGCGCACCGTGCGGAACCAGGTGGCCGGATCGTCGTCGAACGCCTTCTCCAGCTCGTAGCCGGGTTCCTCGGCCGGACGGTTGACCACCAGCAGGCTGTCGGAGGGCAGCGCGCGGCCCAGTGCCGGGGCGGCCGGGAAGGCATCGTCGGCGGCTGCGGCGGTGGCGGGCAGATCCAGCTGCAGCGCAAGCGCCTGGCGGATGTCGACCGGCGCGGTGCGCACATGCAGGGTGCCGCGGCGTTCGGCCGCGTCGTAATACCAGCCCTCGCCCGCTGCCTGCCAGGCGGCCAGGTCTGCCAGCCTCGGCAGCGCACGACCGTCCAGCGTGACCGCGGCCGGTCGCTGACGGCTGAGCACGCGCAGCGCATAGCGGCGCTGCGGCAACTGGCCGGCATAGCGCCCCTGCACCGGATCGATGCGCACCTGCACCGGCCCGCTGCCCTGCGCCGGGGCCTGCACCGTGATCGCCTGCGTGCTCGACTCCCCCGTTTCATAGCGACGGGTGGCACCGTCGTCCTCGTACAGCGTGTACTGCGAGGTGCCCTGTGGATACAGATCGAAGGTCACTTCATCGAGTGGCTTCTGCCCGTCGTAGAGCATCTCCGGGTACATCGGAATGATCGCGCCGGCACGCACGAACACCGGGATGGTGGCCAGATCGACCGGGCGGTCCAGCGAACGGCCCTGCGCACCGGCCAGCAGCTGGCGGCCATCCCAGTAGTCGATCCAGCGACCCGGCGGCAGGTGGATGTCGCGGCGCCAGCCACGACTGGCCGCCTGGCTTCGGTAGACAGGCGCGATCAGCAGCTCACGGCCGAGCAGGAACTGGTATTTGTGCGCTTCGGTGTAGGCCTGCGGGTCCTCGGGGTAGTCCCACATCAGCGCGCGCAGCAGCGGGGCGCCGGTGGTCGCCGCATCGTGCGCCAGCCCGTACATGTACGGGGTCATGCGCATTTTCAGCTTGAGGTAGTCGCGGTTGACGCTGCGGTAGGGCTCATCGAACCACCACGGATGCTTGCGCGCGTTGCCCGACCAGCCGGACATGCCCATCAGCACCGGCGTGAAGCTCTTCCACTGCAGGTCGCGGGTGAAGGTTTCGGCGCTGCCGCCGAAGATCGCATCGACGTCGCCGCTGGCGTAGGCCATGCCGGACAGGCCCGAGCCGATCAGGGTCGGGATGTGCCAGCGGATGTAGTCCCAGCTGCTGCTCTGGTCGCCGGTCCAGGCCACGGCATAACGCTGGATGCCGCCCCAGCCCATCACCGTCCACAGGAACGGGCGGGAGTCGGAATTGTGCAGGATGCCGTTGAACGCGGACTGGTTGGCGTCCATTGCAAACTGGTAGCCCTTGCCGGTCCAGGCCACGTCCAGCTTCTGCACGCGGCTGCCGGCGGTGCCCACTTCCCAGGCGATCTTGTCGACACCGTTTTCGGTCCACAGGCCGGTCCTGAAGCCGTACTTCGCCAGGCCCTGCACGGTTTCGGGCAGCTTCGTGTAGCCGCAGCCGTAACCATCATTGGGCAGGATCCAGCCGCCGGGCATGTCGTGCTCGCGGTACTGCCGGGCCACGCTGTCCACCACGTCCGGCGTGGTGCCGGTCGAGCCGTCGCTCCAGCCGTCGGGCACGCTGCCGGGCTTCCTGCGGTTGTCGCCGTCGTTGTAGCAGTCGGCATCGCCATACGAAAACGCCCAGCGCGGCAGCAGCGCGGCGCGGCCGGTCAGCGCGGTGTAGCGGTCCAGCAGCGTGTGCAGGTCAGGCCCGACGAAGTAGTACGCGTCGAAGCGGTCTTCGCGGTGCAGCAGGGTGGCCTGGTCGGCCTGGCGCAGGTCGTAGGTGCCATCGCTCCAAGTGTTGCGCAGCATGCCCCAGCCACGCGCGCTGAGCAGCATCGGCGCCGGGTTGGGCCGGTCGCCCTCTTCCCAGCCCCCGGAGTAGGACACCTCCAGCTCGCGCCCCTTGAACTCGAAGCGCCCGTTCTGCTGGCCGCCGCCGTAGAAGTGCTCGCCGGCTTCGCTGGAGAGCACCTGCACGCTCTGTGCGGTGTCCAGGTCCAGCGGCTGCAGCTCGCGCCATAGCGCTACGTCGCGATCGCCGTCACGTCGATCCAGCGCCAGCCGCAGCGGCTGCCGCTGGATATGCAGCACCAGGGCGTCGGTGCGGATGCGCACTTCGTTGCCATCTTCTTCCAGCTTGAAGGCGACGTTCGCAGCCGGTTGCGGCACCACGATCGGTGCGGCCTTGTCGCCCGCCGGGCGCAGCGTGCCGTTGCGACCGGCCTGCACGCGCAGCAGATCCGTGCGCAGCAGGTCCACGCGCAGCGTCGCGCCGGTATCGGTGCGGATCTCCCAGCCGGGGCTGCCGTCCCGGGCGGGGGCGGCGGCGATCGTACGCAGATTGCCCAGCGGCTCGGCGATGGCCGGCGCGGCGGCCAGCGCCAAGGCAGCGACCACAGCCACCGACAGACCGGCATGACGTATACGGGTTTCCACCTTGCCCCCAAGCCCGCGTTCGGCGGGTATCCGAAACCATTGCGGCCGACTCTAGGGCAGGGCCTCGAAAGATGTCAATAAATTGCAAAGAAAAATGAAGGATATTTTCTCATAAACGAAAGATGATGCAAAGCAACACTTTCCAAACACCACCTGAATACTGGGTTTGTATCGCCTGAAACCTTGATGCAGTGCGCCATCTGCGCCAAGTTTCAACCGATTCCGATCGAAAATTGTGACGAACCCTGCTTTTCTTTTTCTTTCGATATTTGACATTTCGAAAGAAAGCGCAGAAGGTGCGGTCGCCCAACAGGAATTGCGAATGGACGCTTCTCTGCTCCCTGACTTGCCCGCCTGGCAGCGCCTCGGCGGCGCCCACACGGCGGAAGAAATCGCCCAGCAGCCCGGCCTGTGGGCCGCGCTGGCCGATCTGCTCGATCGCCGCCAGACCGACATCGATGCCTTCCTTGGCGAACGCCTGGGCCATGCCGATCAGCGGGTGATCTTCACCGGCGCCGGCAGCTCGGGTTTCATCGCCGAGATGGTGGCCGACCAGCTCAACGCGCAGTGGCCGGCGGAGATCCGCGCGATCCATACCACCAGCCTGCTCACCCATCCGGCGCTGTACCTGCGCCGCGACCGCCCGACACTGCTGGTGTCGTTCGGGCGCAGCGGTTCCAGCCCGGAAAGCGTAGCGGTGGTGGACCTGGTGCGCGGCCAGGTGGACGAGGCGCGCTTTCTGGACATCACCTGCAACGCCGATGGCGAACTGGCCCGGCGCGGCCAGGGCCGCAGCGACACCCTGTCGCTGCTGATGCCGCCGGCCAGTTGCGACCGTGCATTTGCCATGACCAGCAGCCTGACCTGCATGCTGCTGGCCGCCCTCAGTGCGTTCGATCGCGCGCCGTGGCCGCAGCGGCTGCAGCGCCTGCAGCAGCTGTCCGCGCACGGCGGACAGGCCCTGCACGCGTGGGACGCCGCTGTGGGAGCACTGGCACAGGCACCGTATACCCGTGTGATCTACCTCGGCAGCGGCCCGCTGGAAGCCACCGCGCGCGAAGCCGCGCTGAAGGTGCTCGAACTCACCGCCGGGCGCGTGCTGGCCCTGGCCAACACACCGCTGGGGTTCCGCCACGGTCCCAAGTCCACCCTCAACGCTGACACGCTGGTGGTGATGCTGCGCAGCGCACAGCCGTTGTCGCGCCGTTACGAGCAGGACCTGCTGAACGAGCTGCGCCGCGACGGCATTGCCGGCCGGGTGATCTCGATCGGACCGGACGGCGACGACCGCGCCGAGGGCGACTTCGTGCTCGACGTCGCCGACCTGCCCGATCCGTGGCTGGCGCCCCTGTGGCTGCTGGTGCCGCAGTGTTACGCGCTGCAACGTTCCGCCGCGCTCGGCCTGACCCCGGACAATCCGTTCCCGGACGGCACCGTGAACCGGGTCGTGCAGGGCGTGACCATCCACTCCCACGGCTGAGCACGCATGCACACCTGGTACGGCATCGACATCGGGGGCACCAAGATCGAACTGGTGGCGTGCGACGCCACGCTGGCCGTGCAGCACCGCCAGCGCGTGGCCACGCCGACCCAGGATTACCCTGCGTTCCTGCAGGCGGTGGACGACCTGGTCACGGCCGCCGATGCGGCGCTCGGCCGGCCCGGCGTGGCCGTCGGCATCGGCCTGCCCGGCGTGCGCGACCGCGACAGCGGCCGCCAGCTCAGTGCCAACGTGCCGGGCCTGACCGGGCGCACCGTTGGCGTGGACCTGCAGGCGCGCCTGCAGCGGCCGCTGGTGCTCGGCAACGACCTGCAGTGCTTCGCGCTGTCCGAAGCACATGACGGCGCCGCCGCGGGCTACCGCAGCATGTTCGGGGTGATCCTCGGCACCGGCGCGGGCGGTGGCTACTGCCTGGACGGGCATCTGGTCGCCGGCAGCAACGGCATTGCCGGCGAGTGGGGCCACTGGAGCCTCCCGGCCACGCTGCAGCATCGCCATGACCTGCCACTGCTGGACTGCGGCTGCGGCCTGCGTGGCTGCCTGGAGCGGTACGTCTCCGGCAGCGGCCTGGCGATGATCCATGCGCGCTGCGGCGGGGACGACCTCGACGCCAGCGCGGTGGTCGCGTCCGCGCAGACCGGCGATGCCGTCGCGCAGAAGGCGCTGGCGATCCACCGCGACCTGCTTGGTTACAGCTTCGCCAGCCTGATCCTGGCACTGGATCCGCACGTGATCGTGCTGGGCGGCGGGCTGTCGAAGCTGGAGCAGCTCTATCGGGACCTGCCCGCCGCCATTGCCCCGTACCTGTTCGCCGGGGTGCGCGTGCCCCCGATCCTGCCGCCGGCCTTCGGCGATGCCGGCGGCGCGCGTGGCGCGGCCCTGCTCGCCCGCCAGCACCACCCTTCCCCCTGAATACCGCCTCCGGAGTTGCCATGTCCGCCGTCCAATCGCTGATCGCCGCCCACCGCCAGGGCCACCCCGTCGGGCTGTACAGCGTTTGCTGCAGCAACGAACAGGTGCTGCTGGCCGCGATGCAGGTCGCGCAGCGCCACGACACCCTGCTGCTGATCGAAGCGACCTCCAACCAGGTCGACCAGTTCGGTGGCTACACCGGGATGACCCCGCCGCAGTACCGCGATTACGTGCTTGCCCTGGCCGCCCGCGCAGGCTTCCCCGCCGCGCGCCTGATCCTCGGCGGCGACCACCTCGGCCCGAATGCCTGGCAGAAGGGCCCGGCCGAGACCGCGATGGCCCATGCCCGCGCGCTGATTGCCGCGTACGTGGCGGCCGGCTTCCACAAGATCCATCTGGACTGCAGCATGTCCTGCGCCGATGACCCGGTGCCGCTGCCGGACGCGATCGTGGCGGCGCGCTCGGCCGAGCTGGCGCGCATCGCCGAGCGCACCGCAGCCGAGCACGGCCTGCCACCGCCCGTCTACGTGATCGGCACCGAAGTGCCGGTCCCCGGCGGCGAAGCGTCGCTGGCCGGCGGCCTGCAGGTCACCACGCCGGCCGCAGCGGCCACCACGCTGGCGATCCACCGCGAGGCCTTCGCCGCGCCGGACCTGCTGCCGGCATGGGAGCGGGTGATCGCGATGGTGGTGCAGCCAGGCGTGGATTTCGACCACAGCAGCGTGCACTACTACGATCCGGCCGCCGCCGCGGACCTGTCGGCCTTCGTCGAGCAGCAGCCGCGCATCGTGTTTGAAGCCCACTCCACCGACTACCAGACCGAGGCGGGATTGCACGCGCTGGTGCGCGACCACTTCGCCATCCTCAAAGTCGGCCCGGCTGCCACCTATGCGTTCCGCGAGGCCGTGTTCGCACTGGCGATGATCGAGGACGCACTGCTGCCGCCCGCACAGCGTTCGAACCTGATCGAGGTGCTCGACCGCTGCATGGTCGACAAGCCCGCCAGCTGGCGCAGCTACTACCACGGCGACGAACACGAACTGCGTCTGCTGCGCGCGTATTCGCTGAGCGACCGCAGCCGCTACTACTGGGGAGAACCGGCGGTCCAGGCCGCGCTGGACACGCTGGTGACCAACCTGACCGCACACGTGCCGCCGCAGACCCTGCTCAGCCAGTTCCTGCCGGAACAGCAGAAGGCGATCGAAGCCGGCGCCCTGCGCGCCGAGCCGCTGGCGTTGATCCAGCACAAGGTTGCGTTGCGTCTGGCCGAGTACGCCCGGGCCTGCAATCGCAACAAGGCGCTTTCGGAACGGTAAGCTTCGGCTTTCCTTTCCGGACGGAACCGCCCCCATGCGAAACACACGCCAGCGCCGCCAACAGATCCTGCAGTTGCTGGTCGACCACGGCAACGTGCAGGTCAGCGAGCTGGTGGGCCGCTTTGGCGTGTCGGCGGTGACCATCCGTGCCGACCTGACCCACATCGAATCGCAGGGGTTGGCCACGCGCACGCATGGCGGTGCCACGCTGGTGCGCACGCCGCCGCAGGAGCAGGACATCCACGAGAAGGATGCGCTCAACCTGCCGCTGAAGGACAGCATCGGCGTACACGCCGCGCGGCTGGTCAAACCGGGCGACAACATCATCATCGACTCCGGCTCGACCACCATGACGCTGGCGCGCCACCTGCGCGGGCACCGCGACGTCACGGTGATGACCAACGGACTGAACATCGCCTGGGAGCTGGCCAATGCGCCGGGCGTGGAGCTGCTGCTGACCGGCGGACTGCTGCGCAAGCAGTCGCTGTCGCTGCAGGGCAGCCAGGCCGAGGCCAGTCTGAACACCTACAGTTTCGACACCCTGTTCCTCGGTGTGGATGGCCTGGACCTGCAGTTCGGCCTGACCACCCACCACGAGGCCGAAGCCAGCCTCAACCACCGCATGGTCGAGCGCGCGCGCCGCATCGTGGTGCTGACCGACGCCTCCAAGTTCGGCCGCGTCAGCCTGCACCGCATCGCGCGGCTGGACCAGGTCCACACCATCATCACCGACGCCAGCATCGACAGCGAGTACCTGGACGGGCTGCAGCGGCTGGGCGTCGAAGTGATCATCGCCGAGTCGCCCCCTTGACCGACCCCCGCACCCTGCACGGCCGCATGCTCACCGACACCGGTTGGGTGCGTGGCGACCTCCACATCGACCAGCGTGTACGCGCCATCGACACCGCGCACCGCGATCCGCGCGATGACGACGAGGTTCCGCTGATCCTGCCCGGCTTCATCGACCTGCACGTGCATGGCGGCGCCGGAGTGGACATCATGCAGGGCGGCGACAGCGCCTGCACCGTCGCGCGGGCGCATGCCCGCCACGGCACCACGGCGATGCTGGGCACCACCATGACCGCGCACGAGGACGACATCGTGCAGGCGCTGCAGGGCCTGGCCGGTGCGATCGGCACGCGGGCACCGGGCATGGCACGGGTCCTGGGCGTGCATCTGGAGGGCCCCTTCATCAGTGCCGAGCGGCTCGGCGCGCAACCGCCCCTGGTGGTCGAAGCCACGCTGCAGGACGTGCGCCGCCTGCATGCGATTGCCCCCATCCACGTGCTCACCCTCGCCCCGGAGATCGGCCAGCATCTCGCGCTGATTCCTGCGCTGAACGCGCTCGGCATCCGCGTGCAGCTCGGCCACAGTGCCGGCAGCTATGCCGATGGCGTGGCCGCACTGGAGGCGGGCGCGGCCGGCTTCACCCATCTGTTCAACGGCATGACCGGCGTGGACCACTATCAGCCCGGCATCGCCACCGCCGCCCTGGCGCATGCGCAGTACGCCGAGCTGATCCCCGACCTGCAGCACGTGCATCCCGGCGCGATCCGTACCGCGCTGCGCGCGATTCCGCGCCTGTATTGCGTGACCGACGCCACGGCGGCCACCGGCATGCCCGACGGCGAGTACGCGCTGGGCGTACAGCGCGTGCACAAGTGCCTGGGCTGCGTGCGATTGTCCACCGGTTCGCTGGCCGGCAGTGCGCTGACGATGGACCAGGCGCTGCGCAATCTGGTGTCACTGGGGCTGGACCTTGCCGACGCCTCCAACCGGGTATCGCGCTACCCGGCCGACTATCTCGGCCTCACCGATCGTGGCCGCATCGCCGTCGGCGCCTGGGCCGACCTGGTGATCCTCGACCGCGACCTGCGCGTGCGCGCCGTGACGGTGGAAGGCCAAGACATCGCGCTCGACTGAGCGCCGACCCCGCGCCGTCGCGGCGCATGCAACGCAGGACAGGACCGGCCCGATGAACGACGTTTCCGCAGCCCAGCCCGTGTACGCCGACGCCCCGCGCTGGCCGATACGCTATCTGTTGTTCATCGGCGGCATGGGCGGCCTGCTCTACGGCATCGACATCGGCATCATCGCCGGCGCCCTGCCGTATCTGGAAGCCACCGCGACCGCGAGCTGGCACCTGACCACCCAGCAGCTGGGCTTCGTGGTGGCCGCCGTGCTGCTGGGCAGCGTGCTGTCCTCGCTGTTCGCCGGCATGGTCGCCGACCTGATCGGGCGGCGCGGGGCGATGTTCCTGGCCGGCCTGCTGTTCACCGCCAGCATTCCGGTGATGGCGCTGTCGGACGGGTATGCAGCGCTGCTGATGGGCCGCCTGCTGCAGGGCATCAGCGGCGGCCTGATCGGCGTGGTGGTGCCGCTGTACCTGGCCGAGGTGCTCAGCCCGGAGCGACGCGGGCGCGGCGCGGCGATGTTCCAGCTGCTGCTGACCGTCGGCCTGGTGCTGGCGGCGGTGATCGGCCTGTACCACGCGCATTCGGTGGACGCAGCGGCCGCGGCCGTGCGCCACCTGCCAGGCGAGGAACAGCAGCGGCTGCTGTTCGATGTCAAGGACCATGCCTGGCGCACCATCTTCTGGAGCTGCCTGCTGCCCGGGCTGGTGTTCACCGCCGGCGTGCTGCTGATCAGCGAATCGCCGCGCTGGCTGGTGCGCCGCGGGCGTGTCGACGCGGCGCGGCGCGCGCTGCAGCGTACCGTTGCCGCCGCCGAGGTCGAACCGACCCTGCAGCGCATGCAGGCCCCGGAGGCCGTGCGCAGCCGTGGCACCGGCGCGCGCGACCCGCTGCTGAGCCGCCGTTACGTGTGGCCGTTCGTGCTGGCCTGCCTGGTGCTGGCCTTCACCCAGGCCACCGGCATCAACTCGGTGCTGGCCTACGCGGTGAACATCCTCAACCAGGCCGGCCTGCCCGGCGCGGTGGCCAACTGGGCCGACGTGGCGATCAAACTGCTCAACGCGGTGATGACCGTGGTCGCCCTCGTGCTGGTGGACCGCAAGGGCCGCAAGTTCCTGCTGATGCTGGGCAGCGGCGGCATCACCGTGGCGCTGCTGGCCGCCGCACTGCTGTTCGTGCAGAGCGAACGCGGCCGCCTGGATGTGCAGCCGCTGCTGCAGCAGCAGGTGGCAGGCAGTACCTTGTCGCTGCCGCTGGATGCCGCACAGTGGCAGCGCCTGGAGGGCGGCGCCGCTGCTGGCCCGCAGCAGCTCACCGTGTCCTACGCCTACGGCGGCTTCAGCAACGTGCGCGCGCTGCGCAGCGACAACCCGATCGATGCGACGCTGGAGATCCGTCGCAACGACGCGGTGTCGGACGACAGTGTGATCGGCGCGTTCTTCCGCCGGCTGCACCTCAATCCGTTCCCGGACCCCGCCCAGGCCGCGCAGGCACCGCTGGTGATCGAACGCGCCATGATTGGCCCGGTGCCCTCGCCCACCCACGGCTGGCTGGTCGCCAGCTGCATCCTGCTGTTCGTGGCGTTCTTCGCGGTGGGCCCCGGCGTGTGTGTGTGGCTGGCTCTGTCCGAGCTGATGCCGACCCGCATCCGCTCCAACGGCATGAGCATCGCGCTGTTGATCAACCAGTTCGTGTCCACGGTGATCGCGGCCATCTTCCTGCCCACCGTCGGCCACCACGGCTATGCCAGCATGTTCTTCTTCTGGGCCGGCTGCACCCTGCTGTACTTCCTGATCGCCGCCTTCTGGCTACCGGAAACCAAGGGCAAGTCGCTGGAACAGATCGAGGCCAACTTCCGCTGATCGCAGCACGTCGCCACACCCGGTCAGGGTGTGGCCGGCGTGCCGGTCATGCGTTCCACCAGGCGTGCGGCATCGTCCGGCGCCAGGCCGGTGGTCTGCATGTACTTGCCGAACGGCGCGCTCACATGCGCCACGCTGACGATGTCACCGTCCACGCTCACCGCCATCACGCGTCCGACCAGGCGCTCGGACGCGCGCTGGATGCGCGGTTCGGCCGCGTCGGTGAAAGTGTAGTAAAGCGTGGCCAGGCCATTGGGTCCGACCTCCTGGCGCACACTGGCAATGGCCGACGCGGTGATGACCGGCGGTCCAACCAGATGGATGGGGGTGCCATCCAGCGTCCGCGCGGGCACGCTGCCCGCCTGCGCCACGGTATCGGCCTCGCGCATTTCAATGCGCACCCCGCTGCGTGGCGGGGCGCCCGGCCGGGTGAACGTCCCGTCGGACGACGGCGCTTGGCTGCACCCCGACATCACCAGCGCGCCCAACAACAGCCCCCAACGCCATCCCTTGCGCATCGCCATTCCCTCGAGGTTGTTGGCGCATTGTGGCCCGGATGCAGGCTCAGCGCAGCCGTCGCAAGCGGAAGGCCACCACGATCTGCAGCACGCCGTAGATCAGGCTGCCGATGCCGATCCACAGCGTGGTGACAGCCACGCCCGCGATGGGATTGGCCACCATGAGCGCGCCCAGCACGATGGCCAGCAGCCCACTGAGGATCAGCAGCCACTCGCCCCGGATGTGCCTGCGCACGCGGATGGCGAACACGATGCGGTACAGCCCGGCCACGATCAGCCAGACCGCCAGCAGCAGGATCAGCACACTGGCGGTGGCCAGCGGATTGAGCACCGCCAGCACGCCGAAGCCGAGCGATACCACCGCATAGAGCAGCAGCCAGCCACGCGGAACGCCGCTGTTGCCGAACACCGCGAACAGGCTGATCAGGCCCTCCACCAGCGCCATCACGCCTATCGCCCATGCCAGCGCGGTCGCGGCCGACAGGGGCTGCAGGATCGCGATCAGTCCGAACACCACGGCCACCACGCCGTACAGCAGCACGATCCACCAGCTGCGGCCCACCAGCGACAGCACCGGCGAAAGAGGGGTAGTCATCGGCAGCGCACTCCGTGTGAAGGGTGAATGGGCATCTTAGCGCCGGGTCATGAAAGCCCTGCTCACGGCACGCGTGCGCATACCCAGACCCGCAGCTGCGTGCCGCCGGCGCCCTGCAGCGCGCTGGCGGCCGCATCCAGCGTGGCGCCGGTGGTCATTACGTCGTCAACGAGGGTCAACCGTGCCGGCGCGGGCCCGGTCACGCCGAAGGCGTTCCGCAGATTGCGGCGGCGGGCATCGGCCTCCAGGTCCGATTGCGGGGCGGTCAGGCGGGTGCGCTGCACGCCCTGCCACAGCGGCAGATCCAACGCGCGCGCCAGCGGTCGCGCCAGTTCCAGCGCCTGGTCGTAGCCGCGTGCGCGCAACCGCTGCCGATGCAGCGGCACCGGCGCCAGCGGGCCGTCCACGAACGCCGGTACACGCTGCAGCATCAGCTGCGACAGCAGCCTGCCGGCCGCCAGGTCATGGTGGAACTTGAAACGGCGCAGCAGTCCATCCACCGGGGCGGCGTACAAAAACGTAGCGGCAGCGCCATGCTGGCGCGGGGGCGTGCGCAGGCAGGCGCCGCAGCGCGCGGTGCATTCGCCGTCCGGCAAGGGCAGCGCGCACAGCGGGCAGGCAGCATCGTTCCAGGGCAGGCCGGCATGGCAGGCCGCGCAAAGATCCAGCCCATCCGCACCGGGCGCCTCGCACAGCAGGCAGCGCAGGGGCAGGAGCTGATGGCCCAGCCACGCCCATGCTCCGTAAACTTTTCTAATGTCCATGTAGTTGACAGTTGCCGGTCCGCTCACCAGACTGCCGCCCTTTCGTTCCACTATCTGTCAGGACTTGCCCATGCCTTCCGTCATCCGCCACGACTGGCACCGCGACGAACTGCTGGCCCTGTTCGCCCTGCCGCTGCCCGCGTTGCTGCACCAGGCCGCCAGCGTGCACCGCGCGCACTTTGATCCGGCTGAAGTCCAGGTCTCCACGCTGCTCTCGGTCAAGACCGGCGGCTGCCCGGAAGACTGCGCCTACTGCCCGCAGGCGCAGCGTTACAGCACGGGGGTGGATGCGCAGAAGCTGATGGCCACCGAGGACGTGGTTGCCAGGGCCCGGCAGGCCAAAGCCGCCGGCGCCTCGCGCTTCTGCATGGGCGCCGCGTGGCGCTCGCCCAAGGCGCGCGACATTCCCAAGGTGGCGGCGATGATCCGCGAGGTGAAGGCGCTGGGCCTGGAGACCTGCGCCACCCTGGGCATGCTCAGCGGCGACCAGGCGGCCGCCCTGCGCGACGCCGGGCTGGACTATTACAACCACAATCTGGACACCGCGCCGGACTTCTATGATTCGATCATCCACACGCGCCAGTACCAGGACCGCCTGGACACGCTGGAGCACGTGCGCGAGGCCGGGCTGAAGACCTGCTGCGGCGGCATTGTCGGCATGGGCGAATCCCGCGAGCACCGCGCCGGCCTGCTGCTGGCGCTGGCCAACCTGCCGGCGCACCCGGACTCGGTGCCGATCAACCGGCTGGTGCAGGTGGCCGGCACGCCGCTGCATGGCACCGCCGAACTGGACCCGTTCGAGTTCGTGCGGATGATTGCCGTGGCCCGCATCGCCATGCCGCGCGCGATGGTGCGGCTGTCGGCCGGGCGCGAGGCGATGAGCGATGAGCTGCAGGCGCTGTGTTTCCTGGCCGGAGCCAACTCGATCTTCTACGGCGAGAAGCTGCTGACCACCGGCAATCCCGATACTGAGCGGGACTTGGCCCTGTTCGAGCGGCTGGGCCTGCGCCCGATGCCGGTCCGGGTGGACGCCGCCGACCACGATCGCCCGGGCACGGTCCATGCCGGGATCACCACGTCCGGCGGCTGCGGGCGGGCCGCCTGAGCCGGCCGATCGGCCGCCCGGCCGGGCCAGGCAGCGCCAGGCCCGGCAACCGGGTACGCTACGGATCTTCCCAGCCGCCCATGCCCACCACGCTCATGGCCCGTCCCGACCTGCACGACCGCATCCAGGCCCAGCGCAAGCTCCGCGACGCCCAGGGACGCATCCGCGTGCGTCGCACGGTGACCCGGCGCGACGGCGTGCGGCTGGAGATCGATGGCCAGTGGCTCACCGGCTTCTGCAGCAACGACTACCTGGGCCTGTCCCAGCAGTTCGGCGTGGTCAGCGCGCTGCAGGACGCCGCTGCGCGCGAGGGTGCCGGCGCCACCGCCTCGCACCTGGTCTGTGGCCACCACGCACTGCATGACGCGCTCGAACGCGAGATGGCCGAGTGGCTGGGCTACCCGCGCGCGCTGCTGTTTGGCAGCGGTTTCGCCGCCAACCTGGCCGTGCAGCAGGCGCTGCTCAGCGAAGAAGACGATGTCTGCGTGCAGGACCGGTTGAACCATGCCAGCCTGCTCGATGCGACGCGCCTGGCCGGCTGCCGCCTGCGCCGCTACCCGCACCTGGATGCCGAAGGCGCGATGCGCCAGCTCAAACATGCGCCGGAAGGCGCGGCGATGCTGGCCACCGATGGCGTGTTCAGCATGGATGGCGACCTTGCCCCGCTGCGCTCCCTCTCGCTGGTGGCACGGATGCAGGGCGCAATGCTGTACGTGGACGATGCGCACGGCGTGGGCGTGATCGGTCAACACGGCCGCGGCTGCGTGGCCGAGGCCGGGTTGGGCGTGGACGATGTGCCGCTGCAGCTGGCCACGTTCGGCAAGGCGCTGGGCGGCAGCGGTGCGGTGGTGCTCGGCGACGAGGCGATGATCCAGCACCTGGCCGAAACCGCGCGTCCTTACATCTACACCACGGCCGTCCCGCCGGCGCAGGCGGCCGCCACGCTGGCCGCGGTGAAGCTGGCCCGTCGTGACGACTGGCGCCGCGAGAAGCTGGCCGAACTGGTGGGCGTGTTCCGCGCCGGCGCGCGCCAGCACGGGCTGGACCTGATGGCCTCCGATACGCCGATCCAGCCGTTGCTGTGCGGTGCCGAGGCCACCGTGATGGCGATGTCGGCCGCCTTGGAGACCTCCGGTTTCCTGGTCACCGCGATCCGCCCGCCGACGGTGCCCGAAGGCAAGGCGCGGCTGCGCGTGACGTTGTCGGCACTGCACACCCCGGCCCAGGTGCGCGCGCTGATCGACGCCATCGCCCATGCACGCGACAGCGTTCTGCACCAGCAGGCCCTGTCGGCATGAGGCAGAGGCGGTAAGCATGCAGATCGAGGTGGTGGGACAGGGACCGGCACTGGTGCTGATCCACGGCTGGGCCCTTCATGGTGGCGTGTTCGCGCCGCTGGTCGAGCGGCTCGCCGACCGCTTCCAGCTGCATCTGGTCGACCTTCCCGGCCACGGCGCCAGCCGCGACGACGCCACGCCCCTGCGGCTGCCCTACGTGGTCAACGCGATCGCTGCCGCCACGCCGCCGGCAGTGTGGTGCGGATGGTCGCTCGGCGGTCTGTTTGCGCTGCATGCGGCGGCCACGCTGCCGCAGGTGCGCGCGCTGGTGATGATCGCCGCGACGCCGTGCTTCGTGCGCGCGGTGGACTGGCCCGACGCCGTCGAGGCGAGCGTGTTCGAACAGTTCGGCCAGGACCTGGCCCGCGACTATCGTGGCACCCTGGAACGCTTCCTGGCCCTGGATGCAATGGGCTCCGAGCATGCCCGGCAGGAACTGCGCACGCTGCGCGAGATGCTGGTGGCACGTGGCGAACCCGCGCCGCACGCGCTGAACGACGGCCTGCGGCTGCTGGAAGCCAGTGACCTGCGCGGCGCCCTGCCGACCCTGCGCACGCCCAGCCTGTGGCTGGCCGGGCAACGCGACCGGCTGGTGGCGGCGCGCACGATGCAGGCAGCGGCCGCGCTGACGCCGGCGGCAGAGATGCACACCATCGCCCACGGCGGCCATGCCCCGTTCCTGGGCCATGCCGACGAGGTTGCCCGCCACCTGCAACACTTTGTTTCCGGCCTGGGCTGAGCCATCACCGCCACGCATCGCCGAAAATGCCTTTCCGCCCTTTCCCGCGAGACTGACGATGGATCTTGGAATAGCCGGCCGCTGGGCCCTGGTCTGCGCCGCGAGCAAAGGCCTCGGGCTGGGCTGCGCGCGGGCCCTGGTGCGCGAAGGCGTCAACGTGGTGATCGCCGCGCGCGGTGAGGCTGCGCTGGAACGGGCGCGTCTGGAACTGCTGGCCCTGCCCGGCGCACGCCAGGTGGTGGCCGTGGTCGCCGACATCACCACACCCGAAGGTCGCCAGGCCGCGTTGGCGGCCTGCCCGCAGGTGGACATCCTGGTCAACAACGCCGGCGGACCGCCCGCCGGCGATTTCCGCCAGTTCGCCCGCGAGGACTGGCTGGCCGCGCTGGACGCCAACATGCTGGCGCCCATCGACCTGATCCGCCTGACCGTGGATGGCATGATCGAGCGCGGCTTCGGGCGCATCGTCAACATCACCTCCTCCTCGGTGAAGGCGCCCATCGACGTGCTGGGCCTGTCCAACGGTGCCCGCTCGGGGCTGACCGGTGTCGTGGCCGGCATCGCGCGCCGCACCGTCGCCCACGGCGTCACGATCAACAACCTGCTGCCAGGCCAGTTCGACACCGATCGCCTGCGCGGCAACTTCGCCTACCTGGCACAGCAGCAGGGCATCGATGCCGGCCAGCTGGCCGAGCGCAAGCGTACCCATATTCCCGCCGGACGCTTCGGCAGCGCCGACGAGTTCGGCGCCACCTGCGCCTTCCTGTGCAGCGCGCATGCCGGCTACATCACCGGGCAGAACCTGCTCATCGATGGCGGTGCCTACCCCGGCACCTTCTGACTTCCGTCCCACCCCCGTTTATGCAGTGAGCCTTCCATGACGTCCAGTTTCGATCCCCACCACGTCCGCCGCGCGTTCTCGCGTGCCGCCAGCCGCTACGACGCCGCCGCAGCGTTGCAGCGCGAGGTGGCCAAGCGCCTGCTGGAATCGCTGGATTACCTGGGCGAGCGCCAGCCTCAGGTGGTGCTGGACATCGGCAGCGGGACCGGCCATGCCAGCGCGACGATGAAGAAGCGCTGGCCCAAGGCGCAGGTGATTGCACTGGATCTGGCCGAGCCGATGCTGCGCGAAGCGAAGAAGCAGGCGGGTTGGTGGAAGCCGTTCGCACGCGTCTGCGCCGATGCGCAGGCGCTGCCGCTGCAGGACCAGAGCGTGGACCTGATCTACAGCAACCTGTGCCTGCAGTGGGTGGACGATCTGCCGGCGGTATTCGCCGGGTTCCGCCGCGTACTCAAGCCTGGTGGACTGCTGGTGTGCTCCACATTCGGCCCGGAGACCCTGATCGAGCTGCGCGACGCGTTCGCGCAGGCCGATGCGGTGCCGCATGTCAGCCGGTTCGCGCCCATTGCCCAGTTCGGCGATGCGCTGATGATGGCCGGTTTCCGCGATCCGGTGCTGGACCGCGATCTGTTCACCCTGACCTATGACGACCTGCCCGCGCTGATGCGCGAACTGCAGGCGATCGGCGCCACCAACGCACGCCACGACCGCCGCCACACCTTGACCGGGCGGGGCCGCTTCGATGCCGCCCGCGCCGCCTATGAGCCGCTGCGGCGCGAGGATGGCAAGCTCCCCAGCAGCTGGGAAGTGATCTACGCCCATGCCTGGGCACCCGACCCGGGCGCGCCGATCCGCGAGCGCGGGCACGACATCGCCAGCGTGCCGGTGTCGGCGATCCCGATCCGCCGCAGGCCCACCTGACCGCAGGCTCGGCCCCACCGGCGCGGGTGCGCGTTACGACGGGAACAGGTCGCGGTGGAAGAAATAGATTTCCTGCGCCAGGAAGCGCCAGCTGGTGTGGAAGCTGCGGAAACGGGTGCTCGGAGTGGAGGACGCCAGCGCATCAATGCCCAGTTCCTTGCACAGCCGCAGCGCGCGCGCCATGTGCAGCGGATCGCTGACGATGATGACCCGGTGCAGCTTGCGTTGCTGCATCAGGCGGCGGGCCTCGATCAGGTTCTGGCGGGTGGTCCGCGAGGCGGTTTCGATCAGGATCACCTCGTCCGGCACCCCCTGCTTGAGCGCATAGCGGCGTGCCACCTGCGACTCGGAGAAGCGCGCGCCGCTGCCGCCGTAGCCGCCGGTGAAGATCAGCAGTGGCGCGTACCCCTTCTGGTACAGGTCCAGGCCGTGGCGGATGCGCTCTTCAAACACCGGTGACGGCTTGGCGTCGTACGCCGCCGCACCCAGCACGATGATGGCGTCGGCCTGCGCGGCCTGGTCACGCTCACCGATCCAGACGATCCAGGCCGTCACCCCAAGCAGCCAGGCCACCAGCAGGATGCACAGGCGCCACAGCCAGCCCAGGAT
>NZ_CAMPPN010000024.1:0-70705 GCF_946900935.1 Stenotrophomonas sp. Marseille-Q5258 | reverse complement strand
CGCCCCCCTTGCCCGCCCCGTCCTCGCAGTGGACCCCGCTGCAGGTCCGTTCGCACCTGCAGAATCTCAACATCCTGTTCTACGTGCTGGCCATCGTGCACGTCCTGGCCGGCGGCCTGTTCGTGCTGATCAGCGTGGCCGGCTATGTCAGCGAGCGCGGGTCGACCAGCCCGGACGCCGCGCCGGTCGGCCTGTTCATCGTCCTGCTGGCGTTGTCGGTACTGGGCGCGATCCTGGGCGTGGTGCAGTTCTTCACCGCCCGCTACATCGGCCGTCGGATCCGCCTGCGGTACTGCACCATCGCCAGCTTCCTGGCCTGCTTCGCCGGGCCGCTGGGCATGGCCCTGTGTGCGTACGCCTACGTGGCCTTCAAGCGTCCGGAAGTGCGCGCGGCCTTCGACGACGGCAACGCCCTCCCGGCATGAGTACGCGCATCGCGGTGCTGGCCTCCGGCCGTGGCAGCAACCTGCAGGCCATTCTGGATGCCCAGGCGGCCGGGCAGCTCGACGCCGACGTGGTGGGCGTGCTGTCCGACCGCCCCGGCGCGGCCGCGCTGCTGAAGGTGGCACCGGAACGGCGCTGGGCATGTGCGCCGGCCGACTTCGCCGACCGCGCCGCGTTCGATGCAGCCCTGGCCGATGCGCTGGCCGCGTTCGCGCCGGACTGGGTGGTCTGCGCCGGTTACATGCGCATCCTCGGGCCGGCCTTCGTGCAGCGTTTCAGTGGCCGCCTGGTCAACATCCATCCCTCGCTGCTGCCGCGCTACAAGGGCCTGCACACCCACGCCCGTGCGCTGGAAGCCGGCGATGCCGAGCACGGCGCCAGCGTGCACTTCGTGGTGCCCGAGCTGGATGCCGGCACGGTACTGGCCCAGGCGCGGGTCCCGGTCCTGCCCGGCGACAGCGCCGAATCGCTGGCCCAGCGGGTGCTGGCGGTCGAACACCCGCTGCTGATCGCCAGCCTGCGCCTGCTCGTGGCCGGGCGCGTGTCTGAACGCGACGGTCAGGTTGCTGTCGACGGTCACCCCCTGTTTAATCCGCTGCGCCTAGATTGCGCCGGACAGCTGAACCGCTGACTGCGGCGCACACATGCCGCTGACCCCGGCGCTGGCATCCTCCCTCCTCCGCTCTTCTTGACCGCATGAGAACGCCCTTGTTCAAGCCAGTGCTGCTGATCGCATCCCTGCTGTGCACCGCTGCCCTCGTGCAGGCGCAGGAAGCTCCGGCCGCGCCCGAACCGCCGCCGGCCCTGCCTGCAACGCCGTGGGAGGCACCGCCGCTGCAGCCGTTCACTGCCACCTACCAGGCGATGTACAAGGGCAAGGAGGCCGGCGATGCCACGATGCGGGTCACCCATACCGGCGGTGCGCAGTGGCGCGTGGACATGCAGGTGGTGGGACGCCGTGGCTTCGCCAGCGTGCTCGGTCTGAACCTGGAACAGAGCACCGTGTTCGAGAAACAGGGCGACACCTATGTGCCGCTCAGCCAGGCCACCGTCCGCAAGGGCCTGTTCCTGGGCAAGAAGGTCACCGGCACCTACAACTGGCAGGCCGGCACCGCGCAGTGGCTGGGCGACCTGAAGAAGGAACGCACCGTGCCGATCCCGCTGCAGCGCGGCGACCAGAGCGCCCTGCTGCTGAACCTGGCGATCATGCGCGACGCGCGCCCGGGCGGTCAGATGCACTACCGCTACGTGGACGTGGGCCGCGTGCGCCAGCACGACTACCAGGCCGCCCCGGACACCGAGAACGTCCAGGTCGGCGACCTGTCCTACAACGCGCTGCGGGTGTATCGCACCAACGGCGGCAACGATGAAACCATCCTCTGGATCGCCAACGGCGTGCCCACGCCCGTACGTATCCTGCAACGCGAAGACGGCGAAGATCGGATCGACCTGCGCCTGATCGAATACCAAGGAGTTTGAGCATGACCATGATGAACCGTCCGCTGACCTGGATCGCCGCCGGCGCACTGGCCGTGGTGAGCCTGCCGGCAATGGCGTTGCAGCCCTTCAAGGCCGATTACCAGGCCAGTTACATGGGCATGCAGGCCAATGGCACCATGACCCTGGCCAGCGAAGGCGCCAACAAGTGGCGCTACAGCCTGAACGTGAAGAACCAGCTGGCCGACCTCAGCCAGAGCACGGTGTTCGAGGAAGCCGCCGGCCGCCTGCGCCCGCTGAGCAGCCACGACCGCTCGATCCTGCTGGTCAAGAAGCGCAATGTGGATGCCGCCTACAACTGGACCAGCAATCAGGCGACCTGGACCGGCGACATCAAGCCCGAGCGTCGCGGGCCGGTGGCGCTCAAGGCCGGCGACATGGACGCCCTGCTGATCAACCTGGCGATCGCGCGCGATCTGGCGGCCGGCAAGCCGCTGAACTACCGCATGGTCGACGAAGGCCGGATCAAGCCGATGACCTACAAGGTGGTCGGCCAGGAGAAGATCACCGTCGAAGGCAAGACCTACGATGCCACCAAGGTCTCGCGCGGCGATGGCAACAAGGAACTGATCGCCTGGATCGTGAAGGAGTTCCCGGTACCGGCGCGCCTGCTGCAGCGTGAGGGCGGCAAGGACGCGCTGGACCTGACCATCAAGTCCTTCAAGTAAGCCGCCAAAAAAAACGCCCGCTTGCGCGGGCGTTTTTTCATTCCGGGCTGGCCTCGCCAAACACGGTCTTGCAGTCCACGCGGATCTGCTCGTGATTGGCGCGCCAGTAGAAGGTGCGGCAGTGCCGGTTGCCTTCCTGGGTATCGTCCACGCCCACCGCGTAGAACGCCTGCAGCACTTCGGTGCGGCTGACGCTGCCGTCGGCGTTCCAGTCCATGTCCTGCTGCTCGATGCCACGGGTGATGGCGATCCTGGCGTACCAGGCATAGCCCAGCCAACCCAGCACCACCAGCACCAGGATCAGCAGCGCCTTGCGGCGGCGGGTGAACCGGCCGCGCAGGATCATGCGGCCACGCGCCGGATGGTGGCGCCCAGCGAAGACAGCTTCTCTTCGATGTTCTCGTAGCCGCGGTCCAGGTGGTAGATGCGGTCGATGGTGGTATCGCCGTCGGCCATCAGCCCGGCCAGGATCAGCGACGCCGACGCGCGCAGATCGGTCGCCATCACCGGCGCGCCGCTGAGTTCGACCGAGCCGCGCACGATCGCCGTGTGGCCTTCAACCTGGATGTCCGCGCCGAGGCGCAGCAGCTCGTTGACGTGCATGAAGCGGTTTTCGAAGATCGTCTCGTTGATCACGCCCACGCCGTCGGCCACGCAGTTGAGCGCCATGAACTGCGCCTGCATGTCCGTCGGGAAGGCCGGATACGGCGCGGTGGTCAGGTTGACCGCGCGCGGACGCTTGCCCTGCATGTCCAGGGTGATGCTGTCGTCGGTGGTCTCGATCGTCGCACCGGCTTCAACCAGCTTGGACAGCACCGCGTCCATCGTGTTCGGACGTGCGCGGTTGACCGTGACCTTGCCGCCGGTCATCGCGGCCGCGACCAGGAACGTACCGGTTTCGATGCGGTCCGGGAGCACTTCGTGACGGCCGCCGGAGAGACGCTCGACGCCTTCGATCACCAGGCGGGCGGTGCCCAGGCCCTCGATCTTCGCGCCCAGCGCGATCAGGCAGTGGGCGAGATCGGTCACTTCCGGCTCCATCGCCGCGTTGTCCAGCACGGTGGTGCCTTCGGCCAGCACGGCAGCCATCAGCACGTTCTCGGTGCCGGTGACGCTGACCATGTCAAAGGTGAAGTGGGCCCCCTTCAGACGGGTGGCGTGGGCCTTGATGAAGCCGTTCTCGACAGTGATCTCAGCCCCCAGCGCCTGCAGGCCCTTGATGTGCTGGTCGACCGGACGCGACCCGATCGCGCAGCCGCCGGGCAGCGACACTTCGGCCGCGCCAAAGCGGGCCAGCAGCGGGCCCAGCACCAGGATCGACGCGCGCATGGTCTTGACCAGCTCATACGGCGCCACGTGCTGGTTGACCGGACGCGGATCGACCACGATCGCGCTGCCGCGCGACAGGGTGCCCTGGTCGATGGTGACCTTGGCGCCCAGTTCGCCGAGCAGCTTCACCGTGGTGACCACGTCGTGCAGGTGCGGCACGTTGGTGATCTCCACCGGCGCATCGGCCAGCAGCGTCGCGCACAGGATGGGGAGGACGGCGTTCTTGGCGCCGGAAATGTTCACTTCACCGTGCAGCGGCTTGCCGCCGGTCACTACGATCTTGGCCATAAACTCTGCAGAAAAAGGGGGAAGAGGAAGGAATGCAGGCGACGGGGGTGGAGCCGGCTGTCAGTCGGCTGAACGGCCCGTCAGCCCACTTCAGCCGGCGTAACCGTCTTCAGCGCCAGCGCGTGGATCGCTCCGCCCATCAGATCACCCAGCGTGGCATAGACCATGCGGTGGCGTGCCAGCGGCAGCTTGCCGGCAAAGGCCTCGCACACCACGGTGGCCTCGAAATGTACCCCGTCATCGCCCTGCACGTCCGCGCGGGCGCCCGGCAGGCCGGATTCGATCAGTTTGCGGATGGTCTCAGCGTCCAACGGGCTTTCCTAATAAAATGTGGGCTCATTCTACTCTTCCGCGTGGCGCCCGCATGGCTGTATCGCCCCTTCTGCCCCATCCGGCCGACCCCGCCGCCCTGGTCGCCAGCGGCCGCCGCGTGTTCGACATCGAGCGCGATGCGCTGGCCGCCGTTGCCGAGCGGCTGGGTGATGCGTTCAGCCAGGCCTGCCAGCTGGTACTGGAGAGCAAGGGCCGGGTGGTCGCCACCGGCATGGGCAAATCCGGGCACGTGGCGCGCAAGATCGCCGCGACCCTGGCCTCCACCGGCACCCCGGCCTTCTATGTGCACCCCGGCGAAGCCGGCCACGGCGACCTGGGCATGATCACCGAGGCCGACGTGGTGCTGGCGCTGTCCTACTCGGGCGAGTCCGACGAGCTGCTGATGCTGCTGCCGGTGCTCAAGCGCCAGGGCAACCGGCTGATCGCCATGACCGGCCGCCCGGCCTCCAGCCTGGCCCAGGCCGCCGATATCCACCTGGACGTCAGCGTGCCGGCCGAAGCGTGCCCGCTGGCGCTGGCGCCGACCTCCAGCACCACCGCCTCGCTGGCGATGGGTGATGCCCTGGCCGTGGCCCTGCTCGACGCGCGTGGCTTCACCGCCGACGACTTCGCCCGTTCGCACCCGGCCGGCAGCCTCGGACGACGCCTGCTGCTGCACATCACCGACGTCATGCACAGCGGCGACGAACTGCCCCGCGTGGGCGCCGACGCCAGCCTCAGCGAAGCGCTGGTGGAAATGAGCCGCAAGCGGCTGGGCATGACCGCCGTGGTCGATGCCGATGAGCGCCTGATCGGGCTGTTCACCGACGGCGACCTGCGCCGCGCGCTGGACAGCGCGCTGGACGTGCGCAGCGCGCGCATCGCCGATGTGATGACCCGCCACCCGCGTACCATCGGGGCCGACCAGCTCGCCGCCGAAGCGGCGCGGCTGATGGAAACCCACAAAATCACCGGCCTGATGGTGGTCGACGCCGACGGCCGGCTGGTCGGTGCGCTCAATATTCATGACCTGTTGCGGGCGCGGGTGGTTTAAACCACAGTTCCCCCCTTCCATTCAGCTGACCTGCCGCCCTGATGCCCTACTCCCCGTTGCCCGGTTTTCCGCCCCACCTGCATGCCATCGCCGGCCGTATCCGGCTGGCCTGCTTCGACGTGGACGGCACGCTCACCGACGGTCGGCTCTACTACGACAAGGACGGCAACGAGAGCAAGGCGTACTACGTGCAGGATGGACTTGGCCTGAAACTGCTGCAGCAGCACGGGATCCACCCGGTGCTGATCACCGCGCGCAACAGCCAGTCCGCGCTCCGGCGCGGCGCCGACCTGGGCATCGACACCCAGATCGCGGTCGGCGACAAGCTGGCCAGCGTGCGCGCGCTGTGCGCCCAACACGACATCGGCCTGGACCAGGTCGCCTTCATGGGCGATGACCTGCCCGACCTCGCGCCGCTGTGCGCGGTCGGCCTGGCGGTGGCCCCGGCCAATGCACATCCCTGGATCGCCGAGCGCGTCCACTGGCAGACCCGCGCCGATGGCGGCCGCGGCGCGGCCCGCGAACTGTGCGATGTGCTGCTGGCCGCTCAGGGCAAGGTCGATGCGGTGCTGGCGAGGTTTGGCGCATGAGCTGGCGGACCGGACTGGGCGCCCTGCTGCTGGTTGCCGCGCTGCTCAGCGGCTGGTCGCTGCTGCGCAATGGCAGCAGGAGCGACATCGTGGCCGGCGACGACGGCGGCAAGGACTACGTGCTGCACGACTTCCAGATCGTGGCGCTCGACGAACAGGGCAAGGAGTCCACCACCCTGCGCGCGCCGCTGCTGGAACGCACCCGCAGCGACGCCACCATGAACATCACCACCCCGGTGTTCCTGCTGCCCGACCAGGACGGCAACCACTGGGAGCTGCGCAGCGACAAGGGCTGGGTCAGCGCCAAGGGCGAGCAGCTCAAACTGACCGGCAACGTCAGCGGCGACAGCCCGAAGGTGCCTGCGGTACCCCCCACCACGTTCCGCACCGACCACCTCGACGTGTTCCCCAAGGAGAACCGCGCCAGCACCGATGCCAAGGTCACCATGACCCGCCCGGGTATGATGCAGTCCGGGGTCGGGTTCGAACTGGATTCCAAGACCAAGACCTACCGTTTCCTCAGTCAGTCCAAGGGCACCTACACGCCCACCCGCTGACCAGGCTGCCGGCCGTGCCGCCGTCCCCGGACAGGCGCAGGCCAGCAGCGGATGCCCCCTCCACGCGTCTGGCATGGTGCCAGCCGTGACCCCGATACCGCCCCGGCCCCACGGCCCGGCCCCAACACCGGCAGAACAGACCACCTCATGAAGATCCTCTTTGCAGCCGCCTGCGCGATCAGTCTTCTCGTCCCCGCCTTCGCCGCCAGCGCCAAGTCCACCGACCGCAACGAGCCGATGTCCATCGACGCGGGCGCGCAGACCGGCACGCTCGACGGCAATGGCAAGACCACCCTGTCCCAGGGCGTCATCGTCATCCAGGGCACGCTGGACCTGCGCTCGTCCGAAGCGGAGATCTACCTCAAGGACGGCGAGCCGGTGCGTGCGGTATTCACCGGCAAGCAGGCCAAGCTCAAGCAGCAGCTCGATGACGGCAGCTGGATGGATGCCTCGGCCGACCGCATCGACTACGACATCAAGGGCGAAGTGCTCACGATGACCGGCAACTACAACGTCAAGAGCGCGCGCGGCACCAATGCCGGCCAGAAGATGACCTACAACACCCGTACCGGCGAGATGAACAGCGGTGGCGACGGCACCCGTGTGCGCACCGTGATCCAGCCGAAGGCCAAGGCCGCCGCGCCGGCCGCTGCCGGGAGCAAGAAGTAATGCTCGTCGCCAAAGGCCTGCGCAAGCGCTACAAGCAGCGCGAAGTGGTGAAGGATTTCGGCCTGACCCTGGACGCCGGTGAAGTGGTCGGCCTGCTCGGGCCGAACGGCGCCGGCAAGACCACCTGCTTCTACATGATTGTCGGGCTGGTCGAAGCCGATGCCGGCAGCATCGTGCTGGACGGCAAGGACATCACCGGCGACCCGATGTACACCCGCGCCAAGCAGGGCGTGGGTTACCTGCCGCAGGAACCGTCGGTGTTCCGCAAGCTGACCGTGGCCGACAACCTGCGGCTGGTGCTGGAACTGCGCGAAGACCTGGACAAGGACGGCCGCGAGAAGGAGCTCAACTCGCTGCTCGACGAACTGCAGATCGGTCACGTTGCCGACCAGCTCGGCGCCAGCCTGTCCGGCGGCGAGCGCCGTCGCTGCGAGATCGCCCGCGCGCTGGCGGCCCGCCCGCGCCTGATCCTGCTCGATGAACCGTTCGCCGGCGTGGACCCGATCTCGGTCGGTGAGATCCAGCGCATCGTCACCCACCTCAAGCAGCGCGGGATCGGGGTCCTGATCACCGACCACAATGTGCGCGAAACCTTGGGAATCTGCGACCGCGCGTATATCCTCAACGAAGGCAGCGTGCTGGCACAGGGCGCGCCGGACGAGATCCTGGCCAACGCCGACGTCCGACGCGTCTACCTTGGGGACACCTTCAAGCTCTGATCCAGCGGCCGCCGCAACGCCTTCCCTCCGTTCGGCACAGGCATGAAAGCACGGCTGCAGACATCGATGGGGCAACAACTGGTCATGACGCCGCAGCTGCGTCAGGCCATCAAGCTGCTGCAGATGTCCAGCGCCGAGCTCGACCTGGAAATCGCCGAGGCAGTGGAGACCAACCCGCTGCTGGAATGGGCCGAGAACGCCGAACCGGCGCTGGAGGCCCTGCCGGGCGAGACCGCCACGACCGTGAATGCAGGCGACGGCGAGGAGCACGGCGACCGGGATGCCGATGCCGCCGGTCCCGGTGCGGATGACTGGGCGCCTGGCGAGGGCGACTGGAGCAGCGGCAACAGCGGCGGCTCGTTCGATGACGACGACACCGGTAGCGCCGCCGAGCGCGTGGCCGAAACCGAATCGCTGGCCGACCACCTGCTGTGGCAGCTGCACCTGTCCCACCTCTCCAGCCGCGACCGCAGCATCGGCGCGGCGCTGATCGATGCGTTCGAGGATGATGGCTATCTGCGCGAGCCGCTGAGCGCCATCGCCGACACCCTGCTCCCGGGCATCCACGCCAGTGAAGCGGAAATCCTGACCGTCCTGCACCAGATCCAGCGCTTCGACCCGATCGGGATCGGCGCGCGCAGCCTGGGCGAGTGCCTGCGCCTGCAGTTGGACGTGCTGCCCGCCGACACCCCCGGGCTGGCCCTGGCCCGCCGCATCGCCGACGGCCCGCTGGAGCGCCTGCCGCGCAGCGGCGTGGCCGGCATTGCCCACGAGCTGCGCGAGCCACTGGCCGAAGTGGACACCGCCGTGCAGCTGCTGCGGACCCTGGACCCCCGCCCCGGCACCCAGATCGGCGAGCTTTCCCACGACAGCTACGTGGTGCCCGACTGCGTGGTCTGGCGCCAGAACGGCATCTGGCGGGCGGCCCTGGCCGGCCATGCCGGCCCCCGGGTCGTGATCCACCGGGGCTACGAACAGATGATCCGCCGCTGCGGGGAAAGCGACGCCGGCTACCTGCGCGCCCACCTGCAGGAAGCGCGCTGGCTGCTCAAGGGCCTGGAAGCCCGGGGCGAAACCCTGCTGCGGGTGGTGCGCTGCCTGCTGCAGCAGCAGGCCGCCTTCCTGGAGTTCGGCGAACAGGCCCTGCGCCCGCTGACGCTGCGCGAGGTGGCCGGCGAGCTGGGCCTGCACGAATCGACCATCTCCCGCGCCATCGCACGCAAATACGTCCGCACCCCCCGCGGCACCTTGGCGCTGCGGTCGTTCTTCGCCTCGGGCATCGATACCGACAGCGGCGGGGAAGCCTCCAGCACCGCCATCCAGGCCATGATCCGGCGCCTGATCGACGACGAGAACCCGCGCAAGCCGCTTTCTGACGCCAAGCTGGCTGACCTGCTCAAGACCTCGGGAATACCGGTGGCGCGGCGCACCGTGGCGAAGTATCGTGAGGCCATGAACATTTCCGCCTCGCACGAAAGAGTAAGAATCGCCTGACGCTCCACCGCGCCAGGCGGGAAGGTTCATTGGCAAATCCGAACGAAGGAGAAACCCGATGCGCATCGAAACGTATGGCCAGCAGCTTGAACTCACCCCCGCTCTGAACGAGTACGTGGAAACCAAGCTGAAGCGGCTGGGGAAGCATTTCGACCAGCACTGCGAGATTCGCGTGCAGCTGTCGATCCGCAAGCCGGACCACCATGCAGATGCCAGTGTGAACGTCCCCGGGCAGACCCTGCACGCCGACGCCAGCGGCCCGACCATGTACGCCGCCATCGATATCCTGGCCGACAAGCTCGACCGCCTCGTGATCAAGCACAAGGAGAAAAAGCAGCAGCACGCGCCGCTGCCGCTGCCGCTGCCGGTGGGCGACAATGAGGGCTGACGCCCTCGTTCTTCCCTGACATGCCTTTGACTGACCTCCTGGCGGCCGTGCGCACGCAAGTGTTGCCGGCCGCCGACCGCGACAGTGTCCTCAAAGCGGCCGCCCGCCTGCTGGCCTGCCGCGAAGCCAATGCCGAGCTGATCTACCAGAACCTGTGCCAGCGCGAAGCGCTGGGCAGCACCGGGATCGGGCACGGCATCGCCATCCCGCACGGCCGCGCGCCGCTGCTCGAGCGCCCCCGCGGTGCCCTGCTGCGCCTGGAGTCACCGGTGGAGTTCGGCAGCGACGAACCGGTGGACCTGGTGTTCGCCATCGCCGTCCCCGCGCACTACACCCATCAACATCTGATGCTGCTGTCCGAGCTGGCCGAACTGTTCTCCGAACCGGCCATCCGCCAGGCACTGCGCGAGGCGCGCGACGGCGACGCCCTGCGCCAGGTCATCGAATTCCCTCCGCCGGCGAGTGCCGCATGAATACGAGCATCACCGCACGCGAATTGTTCGAACAGCAGCGCGATCGCCTCAGCCTGCGCTGGGTGGCCGGGCAGAAGGGCGAGCGCCGCGAGCTCGAGGCCGGCAATACCGTGTCGCGCCGGCCCTCGCTGGCCGGCTACCTCAACGCGATCTACCCCAACAAAGTGCAGATCCTCGGCACCGAGGAACTGTCCTGGCTGGATTCGCTGGACTCGCGCCAGCGCTGGGAGACCATCGAGCGGATCATGCAGTCGCATCCGCTGGCGCTGGTGATCACCCGCAACCAGTCCTGCCCGGAAGACCTGCGCGCGGCCGCCGACGAGTCGCAGACCCCGCTGTGGGTCTCGCCCAAGCGCGGCCACGAGCTGCTCAACCATCTGTCCTACCATCTGGCGCGCACGCTGGCGCCGCGGGTGATCCTGCATGGCGTATTCATGGAGATCTACTCCATCGGCGTGCTGATCACCGGCGAGGCCGGGTCGGGCAAGAGCGAGCTGGCCCTGGAGCTGCTCAGCCGCGGCCATCGGCTGGTGGCCGATGACGCCCCCGAGTTCACCCAGATCGCCCCGGACGTGCTCGACGGCACCTGCCCGGAGCTGCTGCAGGATCTGCTGGAAGTGCGCGGACTGGGCGTGCTGAACGTGCGGGAGATGTTCGGTGACACCGCGGTAAAGAAGAACAAGTACCTTCGGCTGATCGTCCACCTGACCAAGCCGATGACCGAGCCGACACCCCACGGGTACGAACGCCTCACCGGCGATTCGGGCACCCGCCACGTGCTGGACCTGGACGTGCCGCTGATCACCCTGCCGGTGATGCCCGGCCGCAACCTGGCCGTGCTGACCGAAGCGGCCACCCGGCTGCACATTCTACGTACCAAGGGTATCGACCCCGCCGCGATGTTCATCGCCCGCCACAGCAACATGTTGGAACGCCGCACCCCATGAGCCTGCCCACTGCCGCCGCCACTGCCCCGCCCCCGGCCACGCTGATAATCGTCAGCGGGCTGTCCGGCTCGGGCAAGACGGTCGCACTTAAGACCTTCGAAGACCTCGACTACTACTGCTCGGACAACCTGCCGATCAACCTGCTGCCGGACTTCGTGCGCAGCCTGCTCGGCGACAGCGGCACCGAGGGCCCGCGCCGGCTGGCGGTGGGCATCGACGTGCGCGCGCAGAGCGACCTGACCCAGCTTTCGCACTGGCGCGAGGATGCCAAGGCCGCCGGGCTCGACGCCCAACTGCTGTTCTTCGATGCCACCGATGAAACCCTGCTCAAGCGCTACGCCGACACCCGGCGCCGCCACCCGCTGAGCCAGCTTGGCCTGTCGCTGCCCGAGGCGATCGCCCGCGAGCGCGAACTGACCGCCCCGCTGCGCCGCGCCGCCGATGCCGTGATCGACACCACCGACCTCAACGTGCACCAGCTGCGCCGCAAGGTGGTGACAGGGTTCGCGCTCAACCACGGCAGCAAGCTGTCCCTGCTGTTCGAGTCGTTCGCCTACAAGCGCGGCGTGCCGGCCGAGGCCGACTTCGTGTTCGACGTCCGCGTGCTGCCCAATCCGCACTGGAACACGGAACTGCGCCCGCTGTCGGGCCGCGACCGGGGGGTGCGCGAGTACCTGGACGAGCAGCCGGACGTAAAGCGCTATGCCGCCCAGCTGGTGGATTTCCTCGACACCTGGCTGCCGCGCCTGGGCAACGACACCCGCAGCTACGTGACTGTCGCCTTCGGCTGCACCGGCGGCAAGCACCGTTCGGTGTACCTGGCCGAGCGGATGGCCCGGCATGCGCGGGACCAGGGCTGGCCGGACGTGGCCACGTTCCATCGCGAACTGGATTGATCCGTCGAGCCGGCCGCTGGCCGGCTCTCCGGGACACCCGGCGCAGGCGCCACACCGACTCATCATGAATACGGGATACAGCGCCCCTGTTTTGCGGCTATCGCCAATTCACGTTGACCTGTTAACGTTTGGCAATGACCTGTGGCATTCTCCTCGTAACCCACCCTGGTGTTGGCACTTCCCTGTTGGACGTGGCAACCCGGTTGCTGCGGCACCTGCCGCTGAAGACCGACGCTTTCGAAGTACCGTTCGACGCAGACCTGGACGCCCTGCTCCCACTCGCCTCGGCCGCCTTGCGCCGGGTGGACAGTGGACAGGGCGTGCTGATCCTGACCGACCTGTACGGCGCCAGCCCCAGCAATCTGGCCGGGCAGCTGGCTCGTCTGGGCACCCCGGCGCGCCGGGTTTCGGCGCTTAGCCTGCCGATGTTGTTGCGGGTGATGAATTATCCGGAACAGGGACTGGATCAACTACCTGCCACTGCTGCGGCAGGCACTCGCAATGGAGCGATTGTCGACGATGCTTGAACGAGAACTCACTGTATCCAACCGTCTGGGCCTGCATGCCCGCGCCACTGCCAAGCTGGTGCAGGAGCTGGCGCCCTTCCGCTGCAACGTGACCATGGCCGCCAAGGGCCGTGAGATCAACGCCAAGAGCATCATGGGCGTCATGCTGCTGGCCGCCGGCCAAGGCACCCCGGTGACCGTGCGCATCGACGGCGAGGACGAAGCTGCCGCGATGGATGCGGTGGTGTCGCTGTTCGAACGGCGTTTCGACGAGGACAGCTGAGCATGCCGGGGCAACCGTCGCGACCGGCCGCCAGCACCACGTCACGGACCGCGTCCGGGGCGGTGCTGCTGGGCGGCCACGGTGCCTCGCGCGGCAACGCGCTCGGGCGTGCGCGGGTCCGCCTGCCGCACGTGCTGGAGGTGGCCGAGCAGCGCATTCCCGCCGCCAAGGTGGATGCCGAGCTCAAGCGGCTGCATAGCGCGGTGGACGCCGCCCGCGGCGAAATGCACGACCTGCGCCAACGGCTGCACGGCGCGCTGAACCAGGAGGCCGGCGAGTTCCTTGACCTGCACGCGCTGCTGCTGGACGACCCGGAGCTGCTGTTCGGGCTGGATGAACTGATCCGCAGCGGTCCGTACAGCGCCGGCTATGCCCTGCGCGTGCAGCGTGACCGGCTGGCCAAGGTCTTCGACGGCATGGACGATGCCTACCTGAAGAGCCGCATGGACGATCTGGACCATGTGATCGGCCGCATCCACGCCTTCCTGCAGAAGCGCCCGCCCGACGTCAAAGGCATGGCCGGGGAGATTCTGGTCTGCGACAACATCGCCCCGTCCGAGCTCGCACAATTGCAGGCGCACGGCGTGGTCGGCATCGTCACCGCCGGCGGCAGCGCGCTGTCGCACAGCGCGATCCTGGCGCGCAGCCTGCACCTGCCGCTGATCGTCAACGTGCCCAACGCGCTGCAGAAGGTGGCCGACGGCGACGTGCTGATCATGGACGGCAGCGACGGCACCGTCACCATCAACCCGCACGCACCGGACCTGCGCGACTACCGCGGGCGGCTGCGCGAACATGCGCGCGAGCAGCGCGAACTGGGCCGGCTGCGTACCAAGCCCAGCCGCACCCGCGACAACGTCGACATCGTCCTGCTCGCCAATGCCGAATCCAGCGAGGATGTCACCCAGGCGCACGCCCTCGGCGCGCAGGGCCTGGGCCTGTACCGCACCGAATTCCTGTTCCTGCAGCGCAACGAGCTGCCGGACGAGCAGGAGCAGTTCGAAACCTACCGCGACGCCGCGCTCGGCATGAGCGGCCGGCCCGTCACCATCCGCACCCTGGACCTGGGCGCGGACAAGGCCGACCGCACCGGGCTGACCCTGAGCAACGAAGAGAATCCGGCATTGGGCCTGCGCGGAGTGCGCCTGTCGCTGGCCCGGCCCAAAGTGGCCGATACCCAGCTGCGCGCGATCCTGCGCGCCTCGGCCTACGGCAAGCTGCGCATCCTGATCCCGATGGTGAGCACCCGCGAGGAAGTGCTGGCGGTGCGCCGGCGCTTGAACAAGCAGGCCGACCTGCTGCGCGCCGAGGGCCACGAGGTGGCCGAACACATCCCGTTCGGCGCCATGATCGAGGTACCTGCCGCCGCCATCGCACTGGAGAGTTTCATCGACCTGGTCGACTTCCTGTCGATCGGCACCAACGACCTGGTGCAGTACCTGCTCGCCGCCGACCGCAACAACGAAGCCGTGGGCGAGCTGTACTCGCCGCTGCATCCGGCGGTGGTACGCCTGCTCGCGCACATTCTGCGCACCGGCCAGGCCTACGACATCCCGGTGGCGGTCTGCGGCGAGATCGCCGGCGATCCGCGCATGACCCCCCTGCTGCTGGCGCTGGGGCTCACCGAGTTCAGCCTGCACCCGGGCACCCTGCTGGAAGTACGCCGCGCCATCCGTGACAGCGACCTGTCGATGCTGCAGGCAATGGCGCCCAAGCTGCTGCAGGCGCGGGACCGCCGTGGCATCGAACGCTGGATCGAGAAGGCAGGCGGATGAATCTGCGTGGTTGCCGGCCAGCAGCCGGCGCCATCGCGCCGCGTGCGGCCCACCCCGCGCACCTACCCGATTGACACACAAGCGCGCGATAATGACGCGCTGACCACCGCCGATGCCGCATCCTCTCCGGGATAGCGGCCTTTTCTTTTTCCGCAGGAGCTGCGCATGGCCGAAGCCGTACGCCACGACAAGACGGCACGCCAGCTGCGGCTGTTGTCCGATGCACTGGACAGCGGGCGCCTGGGTCCGGTGCGCCGGCTGGTCAACACGCTGGCACCGGCCGAGATCGGCAACCTGCTCGAATCGCTGCCGCCGGGCAAGCGTGAGGTGGTGTGGGGCCTGGTCGACCCGGAAGACGACGGTGAGGTGCTGGTCCACGTCGGTGAGGAAGTGCGCGAGAGCCTGCTCGCGGACATGGACCCGGACGAAATCATCGCTGCGGTCGAAGATCTCGACATCGACGATCTGGCCGACCTGGTCGAAGACCTGCCGGACACGGTCATCGATGAAGTGCTCAAGTCGATGGACCGCGAGAACCGCGAGCGGCTCGAGCAGGTGCTGTCGTATCCCGAGGACAGTGCCGGCCGCCTGATGAACCCGGACGTGGTGACCGTGCGCGCCGACGTCAACGTCGACGTGGTGCTGCGCTACCTGCGCCTGCGCGGCGAGCTCCCGGACCATACCGATCACCTGTTCGTGGTCAGCCGCCGTCACCAGTACCTGGGCCGGCTGTCGCTGGCATCGCTGGTCACCCATGAGGACAACACCCCGATCAACCGGCTGATCGACGACGAGCAGCCGGCCATCGACGTCGGTGAGAGTGCCGAGGAAGTGGCCCGCCAGTTCTCCGACCATGACTGGGTGTCGGCGCCCGTGGTGGATGACAACAACATCCTGCTCGGCCGCATCACCATCGATGACGTGGTCGACATCATCCGGTCGCAGGCCGAGCACCAGGCGCTGGGCGCCGCCGGTCTGGACGAAGAGGAAGACCTGTTCTCGCCGATCAGGCGCGCCGTGCGCGGCCGCGTGGTCTGGCTGGGCATCAACCTGTGCACCGCCTTCCTCGCCGCCAGCGTGATCGGTCAGTTCGAGATGACCCTGCAGAAAGTGGTCGCCCTGGCGGTGCTGATGCCGATCGTGGCCGGCGTCGGCGGCAACGCCGCCGTGCAGGTGCTGACCCTGATGGTGCGCGGCATCGCGCTGGGCCAGGTGGGCCAGAGCAATGCGCGCATCCTGCTGTGGAAGGAATCGCGGGTGGCGCTGATCAACGGCACCCTGATCGGCACCGTGGTCGGCATCATCGCCTTCCTGTGGTTCCACAGTTTCCTGCTCTCGCTGGTCATCACGCTCGCGCTGATCATCAATTTCTGCGCCGCCGCGCTGGCCGGCGTGCTGCTGCCGCTGCTGCTCAAGCGCATGAACGTCGATCCGGCCGTGGCCGGCACCGTGGTGGTCACCGCAGTGACCGACGTCATGGGCTTCTTCAGTTTCCTCGGCCTGGCCACCCTGATCCTGCTGCACTGACCCGGACACCCCTATGGCGCTCACTCTCGACAACTACTTCCAGCCCGGCTGGCGCGAGCAGACCCATGCCTGCCCCGCCTGTGAATGGCAGGGCAGCGCGCGCCAGATGACACTGGAACTGCACGAGGACGAGGCCGAGTTCGACTGCCCCCAGTGCGAGAACCCCCTGCTGCTGGTGGTCCACCCCAGTCTGGCGCAGGTGCAGGCCGCCGCCGCCGACGGCCACCCCGAAGCGATCGAGCAGTTGCAGATCCTGGCGGCCGCACCGCAGCGGGACTGATGCACTGCACGATGCCACGGCACGCCGCGCCGCCTAGACTGAAATCGATTTCAATCAGGGCACGACAATGGCGCGACGCTGGGGTGGATGGCTGCTGTGGGCGGTGACGATGATGATGGTGACCGGATGCGCGTCCACCCCGGACGACGCGACCGGCACCTTCGTCGGCCGCGCGGTCAAGGTCGATGGCCGAACCTCGTACTACCAGGTCTTCGTGCCACGCGGCGCGGCGGCCTCGCGCGGTGCGCTGCCGGTGGTGCTGTTCCTGCATGGCTCGGGCGAACGCGGTCGTGATGGCCGCCGCCAGACGCTGGCCGGGCTTGGGCCGTACCTCCGCCAGAACGCGGACAGCTTCCCGGGTCTGGTCGTGTTGCCGCAGGTGCCGCAGAACCAGCACTGGTCCGACGACAACAACCGCATCGCCCTGGCCGCCCTCGATGCGACCATCGCCGAGTTCGGGGCCGATCCCCGCCGGCAATACCTGACCGGCATGTCGATGGGGGGCTACGGCAGTTGGAACATCGCTCTGGACGTCCCCACCCGCTTCGCCGCGATCGTCCCGGTGTGCGGCGCGGTAGCGGCCCCGCGCGCGGTACGCCCCACCCTGCGCGTAGAGGACGTCGCGCACGAAAGCGACCCGTATGCCACCATCGCCCAGCGCCTGAAGCAGACCCCGATCTGGATCTTCCACGGCGCGCTGGACGACGTGGTGCTGCCCGACGACGACCGCCGGCTCTACGCCGCCTTCCAGCAGGCCGGTGCCCGCGACGTGCGCTATACCGAGTACCCGCAGGGCAACCACAACGCCTGGGATGCGACCTATGCCGATCCGGCGATGTGGTCGTGGCTCTGGGCGCAGACGCAGCACTGACATCCGGCCCGAAGACGCGGTATCGTCGCCGCCACACTGGTTGCATGGAAGCTGACGATGCGTGTGCGCCCGCAGGTACTGTTGATTGCCCTTGCCGTTCCGCCCCTGGGGCTGGCCCAGGAACCGCCGTCCTCCAGCTACAGCGTCACCACCGCGCTGCCCGCCGCGCAGGGCGAACCCGCGCTGGGCACGCAGTACCGCACTGCCGTGCAGGACGCCGTGGACCTCAGTCTGGCCGGCAACCCCGCCGCCGCCGCACCGGTGCTCACCGACGCCGTGCGCTACTGCGATGCGCAGCAGGCGGTACCCGGGCGCCGTGCACTGAGTTTCCAGACCCACCGCCAGTACACGATGTACATGGAAGGCCCGGGGCGTGGCACGCCGACCGAATGGCTGGACCTGGCCTGTGCCAAGGCCTACAACCACCTGGGCTACATCGCTCTGGAGCACGGCGACGTGGACGCCGCGCTGCGGTGGCTGGACAAGGCCATCGCGGTGGCGCCCTACGATGCCGAAGCGCTGTGCGAACGCGGCGCGGCCCTGGTCCGGCGCAAGGATTGGCAGGGCGCGATGGACGCCTACACCCGCGCCCTCGAGCTGGCCCGCAGCCAACCCGAGAACCGCCGCATGGAAGCCCTCGCCCTGCGTGGCGTCGGCTTCGCCCACATCGAACTGGGCGATCTCCCAAGCGCGCGCGCCGCCTACCTCGCCTCGCAGAAAATCGACCCCGACAGCAAGACCGCCAGGAACGAACTGATCTACATCGACCAGCTGGAGCAGGCCGCCGGCCGGCACCCATCCACTCCACCCAACTGAACCCACCTCAGGCCGCCCGCCATCCGGACCACGGGGCCCGCGACGTCCGGGCATGGCCGGCCGCTGGCCGGCGCTTGATGCGGTCCACAGGCACCGGAGTGCCGGCGAGCGGTCCTTACCCCAGCAGCGTTTCCAGCACCGCCATGCGCACGGCGACGCCGTTGGCGACCTGGCGCAGCACCCACGACTGCGGGCCGTCGGCCACTTCGTCGGTGACTTCCACGCCGCGGTTGATCGGGCCGGGGTGCAGCACGGCGGCCTCCTGGCCGGCACGCTTCAGGCGCGCGGCATCCAGGCCGTACTGCGCGTGATACTGCTCGAGCGACGGCACCAGGCCTTCTTCCATGCGCTCGCGCTGCAGGCGCAGCATCATCAGCGCATCGGCGCCTTCCAGCATGGCGTCGAAATCCTGGCCGACGATGCAGCCTTTCAGGGTGTCGTCGTCCGGCAGCAGCGACTGCGGGCCGCACACGCGGATCTCGCCCACGCCCAGCGTGCGCAGCGCATGCAGATCGGTACGGGCCACGCGCGAGTGCTTCACGTCGCCGACGATGATCACCTTCATTTTCGAGAAATCGCTGCCCTTGGCCTGGCGCAGGGTCAACATGTCGAGCAGGCCCTGGGTCGGGTGCGCGCTGCGGCCGTCACCGGCATTGACCAGGGCCGTGCCCTCGCCTGCGGCCGCGGCCAGCGCAGCCACGGCGCCGTCATCGGGATGGCGTACGACAAAGCCGCGCACGCCCATCGCTTCCAGGTTCTTCAGCGTATCGCATGCGGTTTCGCCCTTGCGCGTGGACGAGGTCGACGCGTCGAAGTTCAGCACATCCGCGCCCAGTCGCTGTGCAGCCAGCTGGAACGAACTGCGCGTGCGCGTGGACGGTTCGAAGAACAGGGTGCACACCGCCGAGCCCCCCAGCACGTGACGCTTGTTGCCGACCCGGCCGACCGCGGCGTCGCGGATCTGGCCGGCCCGGTCGAGCAGCTGCAGCAGGGTCTGGCGGGGAAGCCCTTCCAGGGTCAGCAGGTGGCGCAGGCGTCCATCGGAATCGAGTTGCGAGGCGGTCATGGGCTAGGTCTGGGGGTCAGGAAACGGGGGTGGCGTCGTCGGGCGAAGACAGCCAGCGTTCGATGATCACCGCTGCGGCCACCGCATCCAGGGTGGCGGCATCACGGCGACGCTTGCGGCCTTCGGCGCGCTCGACCGCAAACCGGCGTGCCGCCTCGACCGAGCTGGAGCGCTCGTCGATCAGCACCACCGGCAGTTTGAAACGTTCGCGCAGCTGCCGCGCGAAACCCTGCGCGCGCTTGCGGTTGGGCTGGTCCTGGCCGTCCAGGGTCAGCGGATCGCCAACCACCAGCCCGTCCGGGCGCCATTCCTTGAGCAGGCGCTCGACCGCTGCCCAGTCCGGCCCATTGCCATGCACATCCACAACCGCGATGGCCCGGGCATGCGTGCCGAACGAACTGCCGATGGCCACACCGATCCGGCGCGAGCCCACGTCGAAACCGAGCACGGTGCCGTCTCGGCGGATGGTGCCGGGCGCGGTGGCGGTCGGCTCAGACATGGCCGCTGTAGTCGGTGAGGCGGAACAGATCCACGCCGATGCGCGAGGCCGCGCCCTGCCAGCGCTGCTCCAGCGGCGTGGTGAACAGCAGCTCCTCGTCGGCCGGCACGGTGAGCCAGCTGTTGTCGGCCAGTTCGCTTTCAAGCTGGCCTTCGCTCCATCCCGCGCAGCCCAGCGTGACCAGCGCGTTGCGCGGGCCTTCGCCGCGGGCCATCGCTTCGAGGATGTCGCGCGAGGTGGTCAGGTACACACCCTGGCCCACGTTGAGGCTGGAATCCCACGGTCGCGCATCGTCATGGATCACAAAGCCGCGTTCGGGATGCACCGGTCCGCCGTTGAGCACGATCTGCCCACGCAGCGCGCCGTCATCGGTCGGGATCTCCATCTGCGCCAGCACGTCGCCGAGGGTGTACTCGGAAGGCTGGTTGACCAGTACTCCCATCGCACCGTTGTCGTCGTGCTGGCAGATCAGCGCAACGCCGCGCGCGAACGGGGGATCGCTCAGCGACGGCAGCGCGACCAGGAAATGATGGGCGAGAGAGGTGGAAAGCTCGGACATGGGGCCATTCTACCCGCTGGCCTGCGCACCGGCGTGAGCCCTCCGCTACGATGCACGCACTCACGCAAGGAGAGCCTCCATGAACGACAGCCCGCCGCTGCCGCTGAACACCCGCAGCGCGATCGTGCTGATTGCCTTGTTGCAGGGACTGCTGCTGTACATCGCCACCCAGGCAGATACCACCTGGCCGTTCGACAGCATCACCGGCCAGTTGTGCTGGAACGCGGCCGTCCTGCTGGTACCGGGCGCGATCGTACTGGCGGCAACACGGCTCAACGACCGCCGTCTCTGGGCGCACGCCGCCGTCGGCCTGCTGGGTGTGCTGGCGCTGTCCGGCTGGATCGGCTGGAATCTGCAGGGCGCGCCCGGCCTGGCCGAAGGCCCGCTGGTGACGCCATTCGCCTTGAGCATGGCGGTGGGCTTCTTCGTGCTGCTGCCGTGGTGGCAGTACCGGCTCGCCAGCGGCCATTGGCGCGCCACCTACACCGCGTTGTTTGAACACGCCTGGCAGAACGCCCTGACGCTGGCCCTGGCGGTGGCGTTCACCGGACTGACCTGGCTGCTGCTGTCGTTGTGGGCACTGCTGTTCATGCTGGTGGATATCCGCTTCTTCCGCGACCTGTTCCAGCAGGGCGCCTTCATCGCATTGGCCACCGGCACGCTGATGGGCTTTGGCATCCTGATCGGACGCACCCAGCAGCGCGCGGTGCAGGTCACCCGGCAGGTGCTGTTCGCGGTGTGCAAGGGACTGCTGCCACTGCTGGCGTTCATCGCGGTGCTGTTCGTGTGCAGCCTGCCGTTCACCGGGTTGGAACCGCTGTGGAAGACCCGCTCGGCTGCCGCCCTGCTGCTGTCCATCGTGGCGCTGCTGGTGGTGTTCACCAATGCGGTTTACCAGCAGGACAGCGACGTGACACCGTATCCGGCGTGGTTGCGGCGGCTGGTGGATGCCAGCCTGCTGGCGTTGCCGGTCTACGCCGGATTGGCCCTCTACGCAGTGGCCCTGCGCGTGGAGCAGCATGGCTGGACGCTGCCGCGGGTGTGGGTGGCGCTGATCGCGCTGCTGCTGGCCGGGTACGCGCTCGGCTACGCGTGGGCCGCGCTGCGCCGGTTCCCGCGCTGGTTGCAGGGCATCGAGACGATCAACCGATGGGTCTGCTGGGCCGTGCTGGCCGCTGCGGTGCTGCCGCATACGCCCCTGCTGGACCCGGTGCGGCTGAGCGTGCACAGCCAGGTCGCCCGCCTGCAGGCGCAGGCGCCGCAGATCGAGGAAGATGACGCACGCGTACTGCGTTTCGAGCTCGGCCGGCGCGGCTACCAGGCCCTGCAGGCGCTGCGTGACGCCCCGGGCTTCAAGGACGCTCCCGCCGCCGTGGCGGTGATCGATGCCGCGCTGGCGCGCCAGTCGCGCTGGCATGGCGACCGTGCGACGTCGTCGTCGTCGGTGGCGGCGGTCACCGAGCGCGCGGTGCTGCAGCGCCAGCTCGTGCCTGCCGCCAACAGCCCGGCACCGGATACCGCCTGGTGGGACGCGCTGCTCGCCGGCAAGGTGTCCGCCAACGACTGCCTGCGGCCCGGCCATCCGTGCGTCGCCCTGCGCCGCGATCTGGATGGCGACGGCCGCGACGAGATGCTGTTGTGCGATGTGAGCGGCACGGTGGGATCGTCCTGCCAGCTGCATGTCCTGGAAGGCGCACAGTGGCGTGACGGCGGTACCCTCACCTTCTGGGCCGGCAGCACCGGCCGCATCCAGACCGCAGTGCGCCAGGGCAACATCACGCTGCATCGCCCGCGCTGGCCGCAGGTATCACTGGATGGCGGCGAGCCGCAGGACATCCAGACCCCTCCCCCTTCGTCCGAGGACACCCCGTGAGCGGCTACTGCCTGATCGCCCCTGGCCATCCCGTGCATGGCCACTACCACGACCACGAGTACGGCTTCCCGCAACGCGACGAACGCGAGCTGTTCGAACGGCTGATCCTGGAGATCAACCAGGCTGGGCTGAGCTGGGAGACCATCCTGAAGAAACGCGAGGGCTTCCGTGCCGCCTACGACGGTTTCGATGTGGACACCGTGGCCGCCTATGGCGAGCGCGACATCGAACGCCTGCTGGGCGACGCCGGCATCATCCGCAACCGGCTCAAGGTGCATGCCGCCGTCCACAACGCGCAGGTCATCCAGCAGCTGCGGGCCAGCCACGGCAGTTTCGCCGCCTGGCTGGACGCGCACCATCCGCAGGACAAGGCGGCCTGGGTGAAGCTGTTCAAGAAGACCTTCCGCTTCACCGGGGGTGAGATCACCGGCGAGTTCCTGATGAGCCTGGGCTACCTGCCAGGCGCGCACAGCCCGGACTGCCCGGTGTTCGCGCGGCTGGCAGCCGCCTCGGGTCACACGCCCATGTAACGGCCGGGGCGGTGGTTGAACATCAGCACCAGGCTGAGCACCACCGCGCCGATCGCCGAGTACATCACCTTCGACGGGGACAGCACGAAGAAGGCCACGCACATCAGCAGCGTGTCGAAGGACATCTGCACCTTGCCCGCGCTCCAGCCACGGGTGCGCTGCAGGTACACCGCCAGGATGCCGATGCCGCCGAGGCTGGCACGGTGGCGGATGTAGAACAGGATGCCCAGGCCAGCCAGCGCGCCACCGACGATGGCCGAGTACAGCGAGCTGATGTGGGCGAAATCGGCCCAGCGCGGCAGCAGGTCGGTCAGCACGCCACAGGCGGTCACCGCCGCGAAGGTCTTGAGCGTGAACTCCCAGCCCATGCGTCGCACCGCCACCCAGTAGAACGGCAGGTTGACCAGCACGAACACCAGGCCGAAGTTCCAGCCGAAGGCGTAATGGGCCAGGAACGCCAACCCGGCCATGCCCCCGATCATCAGCCCGCCCTTGGCGAAGATGGCCAGGCCCAGCGAGGCCACCAGCGTGGCCAGCAGCATGCCCTGCACGTCCTCGGCAACGGAATGGCGCAGCGCCTTCTCGTCGGCGACGGTGCCGGCACTGTCCGGCGGCGGGGTCAGCGGGCCGGCGGTGACCAGGTGGCCGTCAGCGTCGCCGCACGGCTCGGGGCTGTGGGAATCAAGGGAAGTCACGTGGGGGTACCGCGGGTGGGGGCGGTATTAGACACGATCTACGTGACAGTTGCAGTTGAAATCGTTCAGCCAGCTGGCCGGGCCGTTCAGCCGCCCCCACCGCGCAGGTGGTGGGCCACCAGCGCATTGGCGTGGCCGTGGCCCAGCCCGTGCTCGGTTTTCAGGAACGCCACCAGTTCCATGTGCTTGAGCCCGCCCTGGGTAACCAGCAGCGCCAGCCAGTGGCCGACCGGCTGGCCATAGGTTTTCTCGATGGACGGGAAGTAGGACGCAGGGCCTTTGATCGGGGTGTCGCTCATCTCGGTACTCCGCAGGGCGGCGGGCCGGAGGGCACGCCTGTCATCGGTTCGACGCTGCAGCGGGTGGAGAATCGACACGCCGCCGGCCGCCGGTTCTTTTCATGCCGGCTGAACACCCGGCTGCGGCAGCATGCTGGCCTCACCCCGCGTATCCCCCACCCCCAAAGGAGTTCGCGTCATGCCGTATGTCACCACCCCGGACAACACCCAGATCTTCTACAAGGACTGGGGCAAGGGCCAGCCGATCGTCTTCCACCACGGCTGGCCGCTCAGCGCCGACGACTGGGACAGCCAGCTGCAGTTCTTCCTGCTGCAGGGCTACCGCGTGATCGCCCACGACCGGCGTGGCCACGGCCGCTCCTCGCAGCCCCGTGACGGCCACGAGATGGACACCTATGTGGCCGACGTCAATGCCCTGGCCGAGCACCTGGACCTGCGCGACGCCGTGCACGTGGGGCATTCCACCGGCGGCGGGGAGGTGGCCCATTACGTGGCCCAGGCCAAGCCCGGGCGCGTTGCCAAGGCCGTCCTGATCGGCGCGGTGCCGCCGGTCATGATCAAGAGCGCCACCAACCCGGGCGGCACGCCCAGGGAGGTGTTCGACGGCTTCCGCGCGCAGCTGGCAGCCGGGCGCGCCGCGTTCTACCGCGAGGTACCGATTCCCTTCTATGGTTTCAACCGCGACGGCACCCCGCCGGTGCAGGGCATCATCGACAACTGGTGGCGCCAGGGCATGATGGGCGCGATCAACGCGCACTACGACTGCATCAAGGCCTTCTCGGAAACCGACTTCACCGAGGACCTGAAGAAGATCGACGTGCCGGTGCTGGTGATGCACGGCGACGACGACCAGATCGTGCCGATCGCCGACTCGGCGGAGCTGGCGATCAAGCTGCTCAAGCACGGCACGTTGAAGGTCTACAAAGGCTATCCGCACGGCATGTGCACCACCCACGCCGACGTGATCAATCCGGATCTGCTGGCGTTCATCCGCGGATGAGGTAAACGCACCGGGTCAAGGGCGCGCCGGTCATGCACCGCGCGCGCCCGCGTCCGACCCCGCCGCGTCAGCGGATCTCGGAAATCTCCACCCCATCCAGACCCTGCGACAGCGTGCGCGCGTCGCCGCCCTGCGACAGCTTGATGCGCAGGCGTACTTCGTTCTGCGAGTCGGCGTAGCGCAGGGCATCCTCGTAGCTGATCTCGCCGGCCTGGTACAGCTCGAACAGGCTCTGGTCGAACGTGCGCATGCCCAGCTGCACGGACTCCTTCATCACTTCCTTGAGCTTGTGGATCTCGCCGTCGCGGATGTAATCCTGCACCAGCGGCGTGCCAAGCATGATCTCCATCGCCACCTTGCGCGACTTGCCGTCCGGCGAGGGAATCAACTGCTGGGCCACCACGCCCTTGAGATTCAGCGACAGATCCATCAGCAGCTGGTTGCGGCGGTCCTCAGGGAAGAAGTTGATGATGCGGTCCATCGCCTGGTTGGCGTTGTTGGCATGCAGCGTACACAGCACCAGGTGGCCGGTCTCGGCAAATGCGATGGCGTGGTCCATGCCTTCGCGGGTCCGCACCTCGCCGATCATGATGACGTCCGGTGCCTGGCGCAGCGTGTTTTTCAGCGCCGCTTCCCAGCTGTCGGTATCGATGCCCACTTCACGCTGGGTGATGATGCAGCCTTCGTGCTTGTGCACAAACTCGATCGGGTCTTCGATGGTGATGATGTGCCCGGTGGAGTTGTGGTTGCGGTAGCCGATCATCGCCGCCAGCGAGGTCGACTTGCCGGTGCCGGTCGCGCCGACGAACAGGATGATGCCGCGCTTGGTCATCGCCAGCGTCTTGATGATCGGCGGCAGGCTCAGCTCTTCCACGGTGGGAATGCGCGTCTCGATCCGACGCAGCACCATCCCCACCTGGTTGCGCTGGTAGAAGCAGCTCACGCGGAAACGGCCGACACCGGACAGACCGATGGCGAAGTTGCATTCGTGGGTCTTCTCGAACTCCTCGCGCTGCGCCGGCGTCATCACGTTGAGCACCAGGTCGCGGCTCTGCTGCGGCGTCAGCGGGGTCTGGGTGATCGGCGAGATCTTGCCGTTGACCTTGATCGCCGGCGGCATGCCGGCGGTGATGAACAGGTCCGACGCCTTCTGGTGCGCCATCAGCTTGAGGAACGAGGTGAAGTCGATGGTGGTGGTGCTCATCGCGGTGTGCTCCGAAGATTGCCAGGTGCCGGCCAGCGGCCGGCACTACCGAACGTATCGAACCGGGCCGGGCCCGGCGCGACCTCTATTCGAAAATGCGCTTGTCCTTGGCGTAATCCTTGGCCTGGTTGCGCGTGATCAGGCTGCGCTTGACCAGGTCCTGGAGATGCTGGTCGAGCGTCATCATGCCCATCTGCTGGCCGGTCTGGATCGCCGAGTACATCTGCGCCACCTTGTCCTCGCGGATCAGGTTGCGGATGGCCGGGGTGCCCACCATGATTTCCCACGCGGCGGTACGCCCGCCGCCGACTTTCTTCAACAGCGCCTGCGAGATCACCGCACGCAGCGACTCGGACAGCATCGAGCGCACCATCGACTTCTCGCCGGCGGGGAACACGTCGATGATGCGGTCGATGGTCTTGGCCGCCGAGCTGGTGTGCAGCGTACCGAACACCAGGTGACCGGTTTCGGCAGCGGTCAGTGCCAGACGGATGGTCTCCAGGTCGCGGAGTTCGCCGACCAGGATGATGTCCGGATCTTCGCGGAGGGCCGAACGCAGCGCTTCGTTGAAGCCATGCGTATCGCGATGGACTTCACGCTGGTTGATCAGGCACTTCTGCGAGGTGTGGACGAATTCGATCGGATCCTCGACGGTGAGGATGTGGCCGTATTCGTTCTTGTTGATGTGGTCGATCATCGCCGCCAGCGTGGTCGACTTGCCCGAACCGGTCGGGCCGGTGACCAGAATCAGGCCCTGCGGCTGGTCGATCAGCTCGCGGAAGATCGGCGGGCACGCCAGGTCTTCCAGCGTGAGCACTTCCGAGGGAATGGTACGGAACACCGCACCGGCGCCCCGGTTCTGGTTGAACGCGTTGACACGGAAGCGCGCCAGCGACGGGATCTCGAACGAGAAGTCGACCTCGAGAAACTCTTCGAAATCGCGGCGCTGCTTGTCCGACATGATGTCGTACACCAGCGCATGCACCTGCTTGTGGTCCAGGGCCGGAATGTTGATGCGACGGACATCGCCGTCCACGCGGATCATCGGCGGCAGGCCGGCCGACAGATGCAGATCCGACGCTTTGTTCTTTACGGAAAACGCCAACAGTTCGGCGATATCCATGCGCTGCTACTCCCCATGACTGCTGCGACTGGAAGGTTCTTTCCCCGGGCGGCAGTATAGCGTTCCTGATCTACCGGAATACGCCCGTGTCCGCGCTGCCTCTGTCCACCCTCCTGATGAACCTGCACAACGCGGCCTCGGCCGCCGGGCGGCCAGATCCCCGTCTTCTGGCCGTCTCCAAGACCCAGCCGGCCGACGCGGTCGCCGCACTGGCCGCACAGGGGCAGCGTGCGTTCGGCGAGAACTACGTGCAGGAAGCGGTGGCCAAGATCGACGCGTTGGCCGCGCTGGGCCTGGAGTGGCACCTGATCGGTCACCTGCAGTCGAACAAGGCCGAACTGGCGGCACAGCACTTCGACTGGGTGCAGAGCGTGGATCGGCCAAAACTGGTCGCCGCGCTGGCCGCACATCGCCCGGCCTCCCTCACGCCGCTGAACGTGCTGATCCAGGTCAACATCGACGATGAAGACAGCAAGCACGGCTGCACGCCCGAGGCGATCCCGGCGCTGGCGGCAGCAATCGATGCCGCGCCCACCCTGCGCCTGCGCGGCCTGATGGCCATCCCCGCGCCGTGGCCCGAAGCATCGCGCCGAGCGGCGGCGTTCGAGCGCATGGGCGGGCTGTTCCAGGCACTGTCGGCCACCCATCCGGCGGTGGATACGCTGTCGATGGGCATGAGCGGCGACTACCCCGAGGCCATCGCCCACGGTGCCACCCTGGTCCGCATCGGCACCGCCCTGTTCGGCGCACGCCATTGATCCGAAGAGCGGGGCCCTGCCCCGCGGCTTCCCGCACACGGCACCCGCAGCCCCGTGGAACCCGCCGCTACGATCTGCCTCGCACCACGCAGCCGGGTTGCCCCCGGCGCTCCCCTCTGACCAAGGACGCCTCATGACCAGCACTTCGATCACCTTCATCGGCGGCGGCAACATGGCCCGCAGCCTGATCGCCGGCTTGATCCGCCAAGGGGTCGCCCCCGCCCATCTGCATGTCGCCGAACCGGTGGCCGAGCTGCGCAGCCAGCTCACCGCCGACTTCGGCGTGCACACCTACGCCAGCGCCAGCGAAGCCGCCGCGCAGGGGCAGGTCTGGCTGCTGGCGGTGAAACCGCAGGTGCTGCGCGACGTCTGCGCGTCGCTGGAAGAGAGTGCCGCAGCACAGGCCCCCCTGGTGGTCTCCATCGCAGCCGGCATCACCAGCGCGCAGCTGGTGCGCTGGCTGGGGGGCAGCCCGGCGGTGGTCCGCGCCATGCCCAACACCCCCGCCCTGCTCGGCGCCGGCGTCACCGGGCTGTTCGCCACCGCCGGTGTCAGCCACGCCCAGCGCCAGCAGGCCGACACGCTGCTGGCCAGCGCCGGGCGCACGGTCTGGATCGACGACGAAGCGCGGATGGACGCGGTCACCGCCGTCTCCGGCAGCGGCCCCGCGTATGTCTTCCTGCTGGCCGAAGCGATGGAGGCGGCCGCGCAAGCGCAGGGCCTCGCTCCGGATGCCGCGCGCGTGCTGGTTGTGCAGACGCTGCTCGGTGCGTCGCGCATGCTCGATGAATCCGGCGAAGCGCCCGCCGAGCTGCGCCGCCGCGTGACCTCGCCGAACGGCACCACCCAGGCGGCCATCGAATCGTTCCAGGCCGACGGTTTCGAGGCCATCGTCGGACGGGCGATCGAGGCCGCCACCCGCCGCGGCCAGGCGTTGTCGGCCGCCAACGACTGACGGCCCTCAGGCCGGCGCTGCCGCGCCGACGCTGTCCAGCAGAAACGCCACGAAGCTGGACAGCTTCGGCCGCGGCCGGCGATCCGGCAGGTAGGCCAGATGCAACGGACGCGGCTCGGGCAGGTAATCGGCCAGCACCGGCTGCAATCGCCCCGCCGCCACATCCTCGGCCAGCAGCACCGCCGGCTGCAGGATCAGCCCGGCGCCGGCCAATGCGGCGCGACGCAGGCCGTCGCCGTCGTTGCACAGCAGCCGCGAATGCTCCGACCAGTCCTGCTCGGGGTGCCCGCGCAACCGCCAGCCATGCCCCCCGCGCCAGGCCAGGTGGGTCAGGCAATCGTGGTCGCGCAGGTCACCCGGATGCTGCGGAATGCCCTTGCGCGCGAGGTAGGACGGCGCCGCGCAGATCTGCATCGCATACGGCGGCAGCGGTCGCGCCACCCATTCGGCCGACCCGAGCTGGCCCATCCGCACCACCGCGTCGAACTGCTCTTCGATCATGTCCACGCGGCGGTTGTTGAGGTCCAATTCCACCGTCACCTGCGGATACGCGGCCAGGTAGCGCGCCACCAGCGGCGCCAGCACGCAGCTGCCCCAGGTCACCGGCGCGCTGATCCGCAGCACACCCTGCGGTTGCGCCTGGAGGCCTTCCACACTGGCTTCGGCCTGCTGCACCTGCTCGAGCACCGCCCGGCAGCCGGCCAGGTAATTGCGGCCGGCATCGGTGAGACTCTGGCGGCGTGTGTTCCGCTGCAGCAGGCGCACGCCAAGGTGCGTCTCCAGCTGCTGGATGTACTTGCCGACCATCACTGACGACACCGCCAACTGCTCGGCGGCGGCGTTGAAGCTGCCCTGTTCAACCACGGCCACGAACGCCTGCATGCAGCGCAACGTATCCATTGGAAACCCCTGCTTTGCAATCTGCAAAGCATACGCCGGTTACCGAACCACTCGCAGCAGCGCAGACTGGGCTTTCCTCACCCGGAGCGAGCCCCATGAAAATTCTGCTTGTCGGCGCCAGCGGTACCCTCGGCCAGGCCGTTGCCGCCACCCTGGGCGCGCACCATGAACTGATTCGTGCCGGCCGGCACGGCGGCGACGTGCAGGTGGACCTCACCGACGATGCCAGCGTGCAGGCGATGTTCGACCAGGTCGGCACGCTGGATGCGGTGGTCGCCACGACCGGCCGCCTGCACTTCGGTCCACTGGCCGACATGCGTGCCGACCAGTTCAACCTGGGCCTGCAGGACAAACTGCTCGGCCAGGTGCGGCTGGCACTGGCCGCACAGCGCCATCTGCGGGTGGGGGGATCGATCACGCTGACCAGCGGCATCGTCAGCGCCCAGCCGATCCGCGACGGCGCCAACGCCACCGCCGTCAATGCGGCGCTGGAAGGCTTCGTGCGCGGTGCCGCCTGCGAACTGCTGCCGCGCGGGCTGCGCATCAATGTGGTCAGCCCGAACGTGCTGGTCGAGTCGATGGACAACTACGGCGCGTACTTCCCCGGGTTTGAACCGGTGACCGCGCAGCGTGCGTCACTGGCCTACCAGCGCAGCGTGGAAGGTGTGCAGAGCGGCCAGGTGCTTACCGTCTGGTGAGCCGACGCCCAGGCCCGGCCGTGCCGGCCGCTGGCCGGTACGTGTTCATTCCCAGCGCCGCGGGCCGTCGCCCTGCTCGCCCAGTGCATCGCCCGGGTTGGTCAGCCGGCAGCGCTTGAGCGACAGGCAGCCGCAGCCGATGCAGTCGGTGAGCTGGTCGCGCAACAGCAGCAGCTGCTCGATCCGCTGATCCAGCTCACTGCGCCACAGCGCCGACATCCGTGCCCATTCGGCCTTGGTCGGGGTCTTGTTCTCCGGTAGCGCGGCAAAGGCGGCGGAGACGGCCTCCAACGGCATTCCCACCCGCTGCGCGACGCGGATCACCGCCAGCCGGCGCAGTACATCGCGGGCGAAACGGCGCTGGTTGCCCGCCGTGCGCAGACTGCGGATCAGCCCTTTGCGCTCGTAGAAGTGCAGCGCCGATACCGCCACGCCACTGCGCCTGGCCACTTCGCCTACACTCAATTCCTGCGCGATCACTGCTTGACCTCAACCTTGGTTCAGGTGACATCCTGCGCTGTGCGCCGGCGCCCTGCAAGCGCCCTGCCCCCCTGTTGCCTGGATGTTCCCATGTCTTCCGATGTCAGCGTCACCGCGTCCGCCCCCGATCGTGCCCCATCGCCGTCGATCCTGTCCCCGACCTACCGCGCCACCACCATCGGCATGGTCGCCCTCGTGTCGCTGCACGGGTTTGAGGCGTTGGCAGTGGCCGCCGCCATGCCCACTGTCGCGCATGACCTGGATGGCCTGCGGCTCTACGCACTCGCCTTCGGCGGAACGCTGGCCACCAGCGTCATCGGCATGACCCTGGCCGGACGCTGGAGCGATCAGCGCGGTCCGGCGCGGCCGCTGTGGCTGGGTCTGGCCTGCTTCATCGCCGGCCTGCTGGTGGCCGGGCTGGCCCAGCACATGCCGATACTGGTGCTGGGCCGGCTGATGCAGGGCTTGGGCGCCGGTGCGATCTCGGTGGCGCTGTATGTCCTGGTCGGCCGCACATTTCCAGAGGCAATGCGCCCACGCGTGTTCGCCGCATTTTCCGCCGGTTGGGTGGTGCCTTCGCTGATCGGCCCCAGCATCAGCGGGCTGATCGTGCAGCATCTGGGCTGGCGCTGGGTGTTCCTCGCCGTGCCTCTGCTCGCCATCCCGGCCGCCCTGCTGCTGCGCCCGGCGCTGCGCAAGCTGCCGCCCACCGGCGCCGCTGCCGACAGCCACCCCACGGTGGTGCGTTGGGCCATCGGTGCGTCGATCGGCGCGCTGCTGCTGTATATCGGCGGCCAGCAGTCCGGCTGGGCAGCCCTGGGCCTGCTGCTGCCGGCCCTGGCGTTGCTCGCGCTGTGCAGTTGGAGGCTGCTGCCGCGCGGCACCCTGCGCCTGCATCGCGGCCTGCCCAGCGTGATCGCGTTGCGCGGCATCGCCGCCTCGGCCTTCTTCGGCTGCGAAGCCTTCCTGCCGCTGCTGCTGCAGCGCGAACGCGGCCTGACCCCGTTGCTGGCGGGCGTGGCATTGAGCCTGGGCGCACTGGGCTGGTTCAGTGGCTCCTGGTTGCAGGGCCATCAGCAGCGCGGCTGGTCACGCCGGCAACTGCTGCAGAGCGGCGCCCTGCTGATGTGCGCAGGCATCCTCGCCACATCACTGGCGATCCAGCCCGGCGTGCCGCTGTGGCTGGCGCTGGCCGGCTGGTCGCTGACCGGACTCGGCATGGGCCTGATCTACCCGAGCCTGTCGGTGCTCACGCTGTCACTGTCGCCGCCGGCCGAACAGGGCGCCAACACGTCGGCCCTGCAGTTGAGCGAAGCGCTCGGCGTGGCGACCACGCTGGCCATCTCCGGCTCGCTGTTCGCCCTGTTCCTGCAGGGCAACGTGATGGTCGGCTACCTGCTCACCTACGCCATCATGCTGCTCCTCGCCGTGGCCAGCGCAGCCGTGGCACGGCGCGTGTAGCGCCCGGCAACCGTTGAAGGCCCCTGTAGAGCCGGGTTCTACCCGGCTGCCGTTGAAGTCCCCCGTAGAGCCGGGTTCTACCCGGCTGCCTTTCGCATCGGCCCATCGCAGCGGGGCAGAGCCCCGCTCTACGGGAGCGCGCCCAACCGCGCGCCGGTTTCCCTCCGGCAACCGTTGAAGGCCCCTGTAGAGCCGGGTTCTACCCGGCTGCCCTTCGCATCGGCCCAACGCAGCGGGGCAGAGCCCCGCTCTACGGGAGCGCGCCCAACCGCGCGCCGGTTTCCCTCCGGCAACCGTTGAAGGCCCCTGTAGAGCCGGGTTCTACCCGGCTGCCTTTCGCATCGGCCCAACGCAGCGGGGCAGAGCCCCGCTCTACGGGAGCGCGCCCAACCGCGCGCCGGGTTCCACCCGGCAACCGTTGAAGGCCCCTGTAGAGCCGGGTTCTACCCGGCTGCCCTTCGCATCGGCCCAACGCAGCGGGGCAGAGCCCCGCTCTACGGGAGCGCGCCCAACCGCGCACCGGTTTCACTCCGGCAACCGTTGAAGGCCCCTGTAGAGCCGGGTTCTACCCGGCAACCGTTGAGGCCCCCGTAGAGCCGGGTTCTACCCGGCTGCCTTTCGCATCGGCCCATCGCAGCGGGGCAAAGCCCCGCGCTACGGGTGCGCGTCGCCCACTTCCTTGAGGTCCTCGCGCAGGATGCGGCGGATTTCCAGCACGGCCTGCGGGGTTTCCTGCACGCTGTGGCCGGAGATGATCACCTTCTCCGACACCGCCCCCTCCAGGTGCGCGCTCCAGTACGGCACCAGCCCATCGTCGGACTGTTCCAGCGGCACCTCGGGTTTGCGCTGGGCGATGATCGAGTGGTACTTCAGCCCCGGCATGATCGGCAGCGCACCGGCCGCCTTCACGAATGGATCGCTGGCCTTGAGGTTGTCGATGCTGTTGGGAATCTGCAGCTTGGTCGGCTGCGCCGACTGCGTCTCGGCCTGCTGCAGGGTCTGGAACACATCCTCGAACTTGCCCAGGAGGGTGATCGGCAGACGCACCAGCCGCCCGATCAGGCGACCGATCCGGTTGCCGGCGATGTCGGTGCCCTTGTGCGGCGCGGCGATGAAGATCGCACGCTCCACGCTGGGCTCGGCGGTGAAGTGCAGCAGTGGCCCGAGCTTGGCCTCCACCCGCTTCAGCCGTTCGCCCTTGAGATCGTAGTTGGCCAGAAGCTGGTCCCACAGTGCGTCGCCGGATGAGGTCACCAGCAGGCGCGCCAGCACGCCGCCCATGCTGTGGCCGATGAACACCATCTCTTTGGAGGCCGGGCTGCTGCCGGTGGGATCGAAGTGTTTCAGCGTGTTGTTGAACGCCTGGTTGATCTCGAACCGGTTCAACGCGATCGGCGCATTGGTCGGGTAGTACACCTGCCACACCTGGAAATGCCGGCGCAGCTCAGGATCGCCCATGACCTCGTTGGCCACGTTGACCCACGCCTCCGGACTGCTGCCCAGGCCGTGCAGCATGAAGATGATGCGGCGGTTCGGGTCCCACGGCTGCATCAGGTACATGTGCGGCTCGGCGATGCCTTCGCTCAGTCCGAACAACGTGCGCAGCGACTGCGTGGCGAATCCCGACTGGGCCAGCCACATGCCGTAGGCGGCCGTGAAGTTGCCGGCCAGCGGCACCTTTTCGCCGTGCAGGTCCACGCTTTCGGTGGACTCCGGCGAGTACACATCGAACAGCACCTGGGTGGTATCCAGCACCTGCTGCAGGGTATCGCCCTTGAAGCGCAGCAGGGCGGTGGCATTGATCGCCGACATCTCGCTGTACTGCGGAATCGCGGCCTTCTGGCCGTCCGCCGGCGCCACCAGCTTGGGCGGGTCCATGACCACCACCAGTTCGGCGCCGAAACCATCACGGCGATACGTGCTGCGCAGCCCGGCGAAGCTCACCGAGGAGGCCGAGACCATGCTGGTGGGGATGCTGGGCATCCGCAGTTCATCGAAGTCCGAGGTCAGCGTCCAGCGCTCGCCGGCCACTGGTGCGTTGTAGTCCTCGCCTTCCAGCGCGCGCGCGCGGGCACGTTTGAACACTACCGCCGCCGTCTGTTCGGCAGCGTAGTTGTAGTAGTCGCGAACCTGGGTCTGCCGGTCCTCGAACGCGCGATCGGACGGCGTACGCCCGCTGAAGAAGAGGTAGGCATAGGCATAGCGTGCCGCTTCCAGCCACGCATCCAGCGCCGCATCGGACATCGGGTGTTTGTCGCGGTCCTTCGGCTTGGGGCTCAGGCCCAGCGCCGTCTTCACCCACAGCTCGGACAGCGCCGACAACCGCTGTTCCTCGGGCAGGACCACGGTGTCCTCGAGCGTCTTCTGGCAGGCCACCGTGTCCTTGGCGCACAGATCCTCATCCAGGCCGATGACGCTCAGCGTTTCCTGCGAGGCGGCGCTCAACTTGCCTGACGTCAGTACGTCGCCGCGCTTGTTGGCCAGGTAGTCGGTAGGCGCCACCTGTTTCATCGTCACCATCGCGCAACCGCTGGACAACAGCAGCGACAGCACCATCGCCAGCAACGGCAGCACGCGCCGCGACAGGCCATTCACACGCAGCATCATGGTTCGATTCCTTGCTCGATGCCGGGGACACCGCGGCGGATCTGGCGGGAGAAATCGGGCGCGTCGCCGGCGGCGCGGGCCCGTTCAGTAATGCGCCCACGCGCCTTCAGCGTGGCGAACGGCACGCCTGGGGTCAGCACGCCCAGATCGCGCGCGTACTCGGCGAAATAGCCCGATACCAGCAGCCGGTAGTCCAGTGGCAGGCCCGGCGCGATCTGCCTGGCCAGTTCGTAGACGATCGTGGTGCAGTTGCTGGTCAGCGTGTTGTAGAACGCCGGTGCGGCATCCAGCTTGCGCGCCTCGCCCAGGTAGGACACGAACAGCCCCTTGAGCTGCTCCCGGGTCATGCCCTGCAGGCGGTACAGATACACATCTTCGCCACGCACATTGCTGCGCACGCGCACGATGTCGGTTTCCTCCGAGGCCACCAGGGTCATCTCGAACTTGCGGAAGAACCCACCCAGTGCCGAGAACGACTCGCCCCGCTCCTTGCGGATCTCCAGCGAGAACACCAGGTAGCGGCCATCGGCGAAGCCAAAGGACACCAGCGTGTGCGCGATCGTCGGGCCCATCCAGTAGGACAGGATCAGATCGGCAGAGCGCAACTGGTCGAGGTCATAGGCGCGGCGCTCCCAGCGCACATCGTGATCGTCCTCGCTGCGCCAGGTGAAGTTGCGCACGTTGTCGAGCACCACGTGGTTGCCGTCGAACGCGACCACCTTGAGCCGCTGGGCGACATCGTCGGCCCAGACCCGGTCCTGGCGCGGCGCCACCAGCAGCCACCACACCCCGGTCACCACCAGCACCGTCACGAACACCGGCCCGGGCCAACGGCCGGCGCGGGCGCGGCCCACCGCCACCGCAGTACCGACGGCAAACAACGCCCAGGCCCCGACCACCCCGTAACGCACCCACGCGGGCCCGGGGAACTGGAAGGCCAGCCAGCCGCTCACCCACAGGGCCGCCACCAGCATCAGGGCGGCCAGCCCCCATCGTCCTGCTTTCTTCACACGCGTCGTTCCGTCGTTGATGATCCGGGGCGCTAGTTAGCCACAACCCCGCCGAAGGCAACACGTTTGCGTGTTCAGGTTTGTCGGGGCCGCATCAGAATGGGCCGCTCAGTCGCGCCGGCGAGGACCGCCTGCAACCTTCTGCCACGGCGCCATGCCCTTTCGCCCATGCAGCAGCGGACGCTTCAACGGCGGGCGACGCGGCAGCGCGATGCCCACGCCCGGAGCGGGAGCGTCATCGCGGCGCAGCGCGTCGGCGCGCTCGCCGAACAGCAGCGCGGCGATCTCCACCAGACCGTCGCGCATCACGCGGCTCGCAGCCTGCAAGGGATTCATGGGGGTCTCCAGCAGCAGTGGGGACGATCCACGTTACGGCCGTGCGTGCGTACGCGCCGTGGAGGGCATGTGGCATCCGCATGAATGCGGCTATTTCCCTGCCGTCATCGCCGCTGCCTGCATCCATTGCTGCAGCGCCGGCGCCCGCTCACCGCCACGCAGGCACAACTGCAGATCGAACGACGCGTCCGCATCGGCCAGCGGCTGGTAGTGGATATCCTCCGCGCGGAAGCCGCGCATGCTCGCCGGCACGATCGCGATGCCCGCGCCGACCGCCACCAGCGACAGCACCGCATGCATGCCGTGCGCCTCCTGCACCACATGCGGCACGAAGCCGGCGGCAGCGCACAGCCGCACCACCTGCGCATGGAAGCCCTGTCCTTCGCGCGCGGGCCACAGTACGAACGGCTCCGCGGCCAGTGCGGACAAGGCAAGGGAGGCATCGCCGGCACGCGGATGGCTTCGCGGCAACGCGATCGCCAGCAGGTCCGTATCGAACGCGCGCAGCTGCATGTCGCCGGCCTCGTGCACCGGTGGAATCAGCACCCCGACATCCAGCCGCTGCCCGCGCAGCAGCGCGACCTGGCGTGCGGACGTCGCCTCGATCAGTTCCAGCCGCACCTGTGGATGGCTGACCCGGAACGCACGGATCACCCGCGGCAGGCGCCCGTACAGCGCACTGCCCACATACCCCACCCGTACCGTACCGGTGCGCCCGGCCGCCGCATCACGGGTGGCCACCAACGCATGGTCGGCCTGCTGCAGGGTCGCGCGTGCCTCCTCCAGCAGCACCTTGCCGGCCGCAGTCAGTCCCAGCGTGCGGTTGCCACGTTGGATGAGCTCGCTGCCGATCGCTTCCTCCAGCCGCCGGATGGCCGCGGTCAACGGTGGCTGCGACATGTGCAGGCGCGCGGCCGCACGGTGGAAGTGCAGCTCCTCGGCGACGGCGACGAACTGACGGAGCTGGCGGAGATCGACCATGTGCGATGTTGTCCCGGAACACAGCCCCAAGCGTAAACCGCGTGCGGTCAGCGTGGCTCGATCGTCGCCTGCGCAATCGCCGGCCACTGCGCGGCCACCGCCTCGACGCTGCCGGCGCTCACCGCGTGCAGATCGCGCGGATAGGTGACTGCGGCCGCTTCCACGTTCCGCGTGGCATGGAACTGGCCATTGCTGGCACGCAGGATCCAGCCCCCCTCACGGCACGCGGCCGATGCGAGGAACGCCGCACCCGGCGCCACCGCGGCCGGGTGCAGTTCATCCGGCTCGCCCTGAATGCCCCACATCCGGGTCTTGGCCACCGGCGACACGGCATTCACCACGATGCCATGCGCCGCGCCCTCGTCGGCCAGCACATTGACGATGCCCACTGCGGCGAGCTTCGCTGCTGCGTATGCCGCCAGTCCCTTCTGCACGTACTGCGGATACAGCGCGCGGTCGGACGTGGTCAGCACGATCCGCCCGTAACCGGCGGCCCGCATCGCCGGCCAGGCCGCTTGCGCCAGCCACAGCGGGGCCTTCGCCGCGATGGCCATCATCGGGTCGAAGCCGTCTTCGTCCAGCGCATCGATCGGCTGGTACTGCACCCATCCGGCGTTGTGGATGATGAAGTCCAGCCGGCCGTGCTGCTGCAGGATGGCCGCCACCCGCGCGTGGCAGTCGCTGCGGCTGGCGATGCCTGCGGACTCCGCCTGCACCGTCAGGCCCTCTCCGTCCAACTGCGCGGCCGCCATCGCGATCCGCTGCGGATCGCCGCCCGTGCCATCCATCCCGGCCCCCACGTCCTGCATCACCACGTGCGCGCCACGCTGGGCCAGCAGCCGGCTGTACGCCAGGCCGAGGCCACCGGCGGCACCGGTGATCAGACCGACCTGGCCATCGAAAGAAATCCTGTTGTGTGCTCTCATCCGCACAGCATCGGTTGGACGGCGTCGCCGCATCCAATACCTGTTGCGTGCCGCCGCGATACGTGGCGCGTATCGTGCCGCTCAGCTGGCGCCAGGGAGCGGCCGGCGGCGAAGCCGCCAGATGACATACGCAATGGCCAACCACAGTGCGATGTACAGCCCCAGGTACAGCAGCGTCGGCATTGCGGTATGCGCCCTGATTCGGGCCAGCACCCGCCACGTATCCACGCAGAAGGTCCCCACCCCCACCAGCATCGCCAGACCGCCCAGCCCGGTACCCAGCCACCGCGCCCAGGCATGCCGGCGCACCAGCAGCAGAGGGGCCACCACCAGCAGCACCAGCGCGAGCAGCATCAGGGTCATCCCGGTCAGCATGCCGGTGAAATCCGAGGCCATCGCCGGCAGCGGCAGGCAGGCGGCCACGGCCACGCAGACACGCAGGCCGGGCGGGAAAACACGGGGGACGGTCGTCGGCATCAGCTTCCTTTGAACGGCGGGCGTCGGCATGCGCCGTGGTGGCGGCCGCGTCGATCATAGCCGCAGCCACCGCATCAGAACGCGCCGATTGCGGCGCAGCAGGGATCGGAACGGGCTCACAGCATCGGCACCGTTGCCGCTGGGAGCGGCACCCGAAGCGTGCCGGTAGTCGTAAACGACCTCCACGGCCCGTCACGCTTCGCGCTCGCCCCGTACTTCCCCTACATCGCAGGTCCCGGGTTCCGGCGTATCACCCACGGCACCGCGCACCGCAGTGCGCCTCTCGCCGTCGTACCCAAGGAGCCCACCATGACCGCACACCGCTTGCACTGGCGCGGGTCGCCCTGCTTTTCAGCGTCTCTGTGAACGCACGCGAAGACGACGACTGCCCGTCCGACGCGCAGATGATCGCCAGCATGTCGATGGCCGAGCTTCGGCAGTACGAGGCCGCGCTGGAGAATCCAGAGCTTCCCTTCGACGAGGTCTGCAAGGACGCCAGCGACCAGGACGAAGCAGACGCTGCAGGCTCGCGCCTGCACTACTGCGTGAAGCGAACTGCACCCTATTCCTCCCACAACCCCGACACCGGCAAGACCGAAACCGCCACCGTTACGCTGTACGACTACGTGTCCCTGCCCCGCAACGGCCAGACATGGATGCATCGCGTCCGCGTGGTGTTCGATGCCGTGCAGGGCAATGCAATGGCCGGGCTGGTGGTTACGCCCGAGCCTTACTGCGGGAGCTGCACCGACAAGCAGCCCTTCGCTCCCCTGACCCTTTCGGGCCCAGGTACGTACGACTTTGCCGTCCCCCTGGGATTCAATACCGATGAAGGAAAGACCGGCCAGGACACCCAGCTGGTGCTGTCGCGCTTCAACAACGACCAATCACTGATTCAGAGTTCGGCACCGACACTTCGCTGCGACAAAGTAGCCAGGAGCAGTACGTCCGGGTGTCGATTCGCCGACTACCCTGCCGTCTTCGAGGTAAGCCTGAGCGATCCCGATACGGATGAGTCGGCCGAGCACATCAAGGTTGCACAGTCGACGCTCCCCGGCACGATCGGCAGGTGGCATGAAAATCCTGATGCACGGGGTGTACCTTTGCGACGCTTGAGGAACAAGAGAGTTGCAGGAGAGAATCGCAACGTATCCGGGGCGCTGTGCAGAGCACGCTTTCCTGATGGAGCCGCGACTGGACTGAACTGCGACGAGTATCCTTTCGCAGAAACGCATGAGGGCGCATCTCTCGTACCGGAGACATCCATGTCTGTCCGTTACATTCTCGGCGAAGACAACAAGAAGGTGGGTGGAAAGCTGGGCGCGTTCTACTGCACGCATGCGCGGCTTCTGGATGGAGAAGAGTTCTGGGTCAAGGTTGTGGATTGAACCGCCGGATAGAGGCTCATCATGTGGAAGCAGTTACTTGACGAATTGAACGCCGCAGCTCTCGCAAACATTGAGCGAAAGCGGCTCGAACCAAGCGAGCATCTTGGCCTTGAGCCGTTCATCAATGGTTTTCCGGACAGTCCGCTGGCTCAACTTGCCGCCCGGATCGGCAAGGAACATGTTGGATGGCTCGGGCAACCGGGAGCATCACTTGAGCAGATTCGCGAAGCCGAACAACGTCTTGGCGTGATTCTCCCTGCGAGCTACCGTGAGTTCCTGCTGGAGTCGAACGGATTCCTTGTTCCCGGCACTTACTGCTGCGTACTACTGCCGATTGAACTTGTACGGCGGTTTAGCGACGACAACTACCCGATTGTGGCAATGTGGAATGATCTGCACGAAGCCGACCCGTATCTTGAGGAAGCTGATTTCACAGCACATATCGGCGAGGCCCTCCAGATCTCTGCATGCCCCAGCGACTTTGATTGGTTCGCGCTTATCGACACGGTCAACACAAGTCCAGAAGGAGAGCTGTGGACAATCATGTACAGTCGCCAAGGGTATGAGGCCAGTTCGACCTTTACCGAACTCATCCAGGAGCTTGTTTGCAATTACAGGTAGCTCCATCACATGCCCGAGCAGCCCGGTTTCCTGTGCGGTGGCGGTGATGTCTGCCATGAGACGCGCACGCCAAGCCCATGCCCTGCATCGGCTTGGTGACGGCACGTCAGCCCAGACGGGCGACGGAGACGCTACATACCGCGCGGATATCCAATACCCGTTGTATGCCGCTGCGATACCTGGCGCGTATCGCAGCGCTCAGTTGGCGCCCAGCAGCAGCGGCGCCACCAGCAGCAGCACCAGCCCGAGCAGCATCAGGGTTCGCCGACTACCCCGCCGTCTTCGAGGTAAGCCTGAGCAACCCCGATACGGATGAGTCGGCCGAGCACATCAAGGTTGCACAGTCGATACTGCCGGGGAACATCGGCTACTGGCATCACGATGCTTGGCTGAGAGGCGCGGCACTGACACGAACGAGTGACGCCAGACTAAACACCGCCAACCGCACTGCAGCCGGGAAACTGTGTCGCACGCGATTTCCAGAGAGCGCGGGCGCTGGACTGAACTGTGACGAATACCCGTTCGCAGCAACGAACCAGGGCGCCTCTGTCGTGCCGGAATCGTCCATGTCGGTACGCTACATTCTTGGCGAAGGCAATCAGAAGGTCGGGCGCAGACTGGGCAACTTCTTCTGCACCGCGGCACGCGTGCTCGATGGTGAGCAGTTCCGGGTGAAGGTCGTCGAGTAATGCGAATGAGACGTCGCGCGAGCGCAGCGGCGCACCAGTCATTGATCGGAGACAGTAACGATGATGGCAATGGATGAGCTGATGCAGGCAATGAACACTGCTGCAATCGCGCACTGGAGAGCCTCGCCAGCAGAGGCGCATGTCGACCTTGGGCTGAGTCCATTCCTCGCAACGCACCCGGATTCCGCACTGGCCGATCTGGCGCGACGCTGCCTGTCGGGGGATGTCGTCTGGCTCGGAATGCCCCCCGCATCCAAGGCCAGCATTCTCGCTGCAGAGGCGCGGCTTGGGATCTCGCTTCCGCCAAGCTACAAGCAGTTTCTGTCTGTCAGCAATGGGTTCTTGATGCCCGGCAACTACATCAGCACCTTGCTTCCGGTCGAGTTGATCCAGCCATTCGGCAATGAGAACGCGACGATTGCCTCCGACTGGAGGAGCATGCTTGAAGAGGAGGCATCGGAGGATGAGCCGTGGCTGATGGCACGTCTTGGCGACGCGATTCAGCTGTCCGGGCCGCCCGGCAAAGGTGAAGACTTCGTCTTGCTGGATCCAACGTTCATGCATCCTGGCGAAGAGAACGAAATCGTGACCTACTGGACAAAATTGCAGGAGCATCACAGCAGCTTCGTCGCCTACCTTGAAAGCGCGCTGGCCGGCTTGTTGAATCTGACTGCGTTTCTTCAGAAGGGAACAGATCGTTGAACGCAACTGCGGCGTACCGCTTCCGGTACACCGCACGGTACCTCACCGGCTGGTAGGCTCCACCACCACCGCCGTCCCGTAGCACAGCACCTCGGTCAATCCGGTCATGATGTCGGTCGCGTCATAGCGCATGGCGATGATCGCGTTGGCGCCGAGCAACCGCGCGTGCTTGGCCATGTCGCGGTAGGTTTCCTCGCGCGCCTGCTCGCACAGCTCGGTGTAGATGGTGATGTTGCCGCCGAACAACGTCTGCAGGCCGCCGAGGATGTTGCCCACGATAGAGCGCGAGCGCACGGTAATGCCGCGTACCACGCCGAGACTGCGCACCACGCGGAAGCCGGGCAGTTCCATTGCCGTGGTCACCATCGAATCGTCGAGCCGGGGGGCGGCAGGCGGATGTGCGCTGTTGTTGTAAGGGTCTGCCATTGCGTCTCTCTGGTGACTGCGGGTACGGCTGTACGCGGTGTCAGCGCGGTTGCGAGGCGCGGGTCAGCGCGTCGGCAACCAACTGCCGCAGCAGCGGCTGCGCGTCGGCCCGCATCTCGGCAGCCACCGTGTTCTGCAGCGCGTTGAAACGCGCCGCGTGCGGTGAGCGGGTCCCTTGCGATGTCAGCGAATGCAGCGCGTCCGCGGAGAAGTGCCGGGCATAGATTGCCGCCAGCATGCCGTCCCAGCGGGCCTGGTAGGCCGGCAGCAGGCGGCCGATCTCCGCCTGCACGCGCTGCGTCGCGGCATCGGCCCCGGTCTGTTCGACCATCGACGCGAACGTGGTGGTGCTGCGTGCCGCCTCGTCGGCGAGCTGCGCCAGCCCCTTGCCGAGCCTGAAGCGCGCGACCAGCGCCGCTGCGGGGTCGGCAGACGCCGTCGGGGCGGAGGGCACACCCGTCCTTGTTGCCGTCGATGGCGCCTCACCACAGCCTGCCAACGACAGCCCCGCCAGCAACGCCGCCACGTGTACAGAACGCACGCATGCCCGGAACGTCATTCCAACCTCCATGCAGGGACGACTGCCACACCGTGCATCCGTTGCGACGCACCCGAGCGCGACAGCCCGATCCCCCTATTGTGCCCCATCCCGATGCCGCCGCCGGGTCCACCGGCCCCACTGCCGGGTGGCTCCGGCCGCGTCCGATGCGTGGCAACGCGCGGTCATCGTGCCGCCCGCCACGGCTTCACAGGGACATTTGCTATCGTGCCCCCCGTCAGCTCCCGCTTCCCTGGATTCGCATGCCCCGTAAACCGCCCGCCTCCGCCTCCCCGGCCGCCCTGCTGCGGGTAGCTACCAAGGAGGCGTATGAGCGCGTCCTCGTGCTGCTCAACGCCAGTTTCGCCGACTTCAGCCCGGAACAGCAGCGCAGGATCCGGGCCGCCGTGGCCGTTGAGCACTCGACCCACCCCGGCCCCCGCGCCAAGCCCGCCAAAGCGGCGGCAGAGGCGCCGCCACGCTACTGGCTGCCGCACAGCCAGGTCACCTGGTCCGGCCGCGGCCGCGTGCCCCAGGCCTTCCTCGCCTGGGAAGGCACCGTGGCCCATACCGAATGGAAAAAGCACCACCCCGACGAACGCTTCCCGGCGTACCCGGGCTGATGGACGCAGACGCGCATCAGACGGTCATTCCGCAACTGCGCATGACCGACGCCACCCTCAGCGTGCCGTTCTATCAGCGGCTCGGGTTTGCCGTTGACTGGGAGCACCGGTTCGCCGACGGCATGCCGCTGTTCGTGCAGATCAGCCGCGCAGGGCAGCAGGTGTTCCTCAGCGAGCACGCCGGCGACTGCGAGCCTGGCGGTGCGGTGTACTTCCGCGTGGCGGACGTGGATGCCGTGCATGCGGCGTTCGTGGCGGCCGGCGCGCCGGTGTTGCGCGCGCCGGCAGACATGCCGTGGGGCGGGCGCGAGATGATGGTGGTCGATCCGGACAACAACCGGCTGCGGTTTGCGACGATGCCCGCCGCCGAATCACGCAGCGGTTCACGATGAGTCGCGGCATGAAGATGCGCACCGCCGTGGGTACGCACGGCACCCTGCACCGTGTTGACGACCTGCAGAAGCGCCATGACACAAAACAAACCCTGCCCACCCTGCTGTGTGACAGCCCGGGGTGCAGCGTTCCGGTGACGTTCGTGCCCGGGCACAGCAGGCGCCACGCCGGTCATGCCGAGCCCGTGCACATGCCGGCCTACATCGACCTGGGCAAGGAAGCCGAGCACCGCCCCGGCTGCCGGTACGATGCGCCGGCGCACCTGCAGGCCCTGCTCGCCGCCGGCGCCGATGCCGACTTCCTGCCCCCGCTTGGCGAAGGAACGCACGAGCTGCGGCTGTTGCTCCTGCAGCAGGGCCTGAAACGTGGCGGTGCTGAGCATCACGGCGCGGACCCGGTACTGGCGGGCTACCTGCGCACCCTTGCCGATCTGCTCATCCTGCGCGCGATGTGCGGCAGCGACACGCTGCTGGCGACGCACCTGACCCTGCGCCTGGGCAAGAAGAAGGTCGACTGGAGCAGCTTCTTCTACACGCAGGACCGGTACGACGAGGCCTGGGAACGGCTGGGCGCGACATCCACCGACCTGCCCCTGGCGCTGGTCGGCACGGTCCGCTCGCACCGCGCCACCCAGCCTGGTTCGGTGTACCTCAACTGCGCACCGAAGTACCAGCACACCGGCGTGACCGACCGCAGGGATTTCTATGAAATCAGCGTCGGGCACAGCGATGCGGCGTGGCTGCAGTCCTTCCCGGTGGGGACGGAAATCGTGATGTTCGGGCTGTGGCGCCAGGGCAGAACCACCACCTCGTCCCGGCCCCATCCCACCGACCCGCGCCGTACCATCACCAACGTGACCCACAAGCTGGCCTTGTGGCCCAGCGTGAAGCACCAGCTGGTGCGGGTGGCGTAAGCATCGGCGACGCGCGCCCGCGCCCTGCGTCAGGGCTGCGGGGTGCGCGTCGACGCCGGCTTGCTGTACCAGAGCGCGTTGACGATGATCCAGCGTTCGCCGAATCGCCCCATGTGGAAGTAGTCCACGAACCACGGCGTCTCCAACCGCACCGAGGCCGCATCGGCCGTCACATCCAGCACGCGGCAGCTGCGGTTCCACTGCTCCCTCGGGGTCTTCAACGCACCCTGGCGGGTGAGCTCCACCAGTTCCTCCCTGCTCATGCGGCGCAGGCCCAGCCGCTCGTCCGGGGTATCGCCCAGCACCCTGCGCTTGGCCAGGTCCGGGTGCAGCGACCGCGCCACCCGGTCCGGGTCCGCCTCCAGTTGGCCGTCCACATAGTCCAGGCAGGTGGCCTCGATGGCCGCCAGTGTGGCGGCATCCGGCGCGGACGGCGTGTTCGCTGCCACGGCAGCGACAGCGGCAATCAGCAGGGCAAGCGCGGGCATCGTTGTTCCAGGCGGTGAGCAAGGGTGACCGCATTGAACGCCATTGCCCGCCGGCTCTGCCAGTGCCCCGGGTCGCTCACCGTGATCCGGTCACTCACCCGCACCACTGCTGCTCACACGGGATGCCGTCGTTGTCCCCGTCCATCTGCGTACCGGGACAGTTCTGGATGAAATACGTGGCCTCTTCGCACGAGCGCATGTGCGAGCAGTGCGTGCGGCCATCGCAGCTGTAGCGCGCAGGTGCTGCCGTGGCAGGTTCAGGTGCAGCCCAGGCGCTGCGGGAGGTTCCAACATCGGCAATTTCAACGTGCCTGAGCTTGCTGTAGCCGTACGCGGCGACCAGGCACAGTACCGCGCCGATCATGATCTTCTTCATCGTCCCTGGCCCCCCGATCCCCCTGATCTGGCTGGAGCATAGGCAAGCACAGGACGGCCGGCAAGCGGGCGTGGGCAGGCAGCCGCCCGTCAGCGCGCGCTTCCGTCCACATACGGCCGCGACTGCAGCATCAGCACCTCATCGCCGACCACCGCCCACTCGATGTCCTGGTCCACGCCGCCCAATGCCTGCTTGGTGGTCACCCCGATCCGGGCAAGCCGCGCAATCAGTGCATCGGTCAGCACCTGGCGCGAGCCGCTGATGGGCACCTCGCGGACGCCACCCGCGGCATCGGCCACCAGCTGGGTGTCCTCGGCCGAGCGGCTCAGCACCTGCACCGCCTTGGACCAGCTGGAGTACATCACCTGCTCGGCCTGGCGCTTGCCCTCCACCACGCGGATACCCAATCCGCGCTTGGCCGAAATGTAGGTGATGTGGCGGCGCGCGGCATCGAAGGGGTCACGGGTGATCATCACACCGGAACTGTCTGAAGGCGCGGCGCGCTGGACCAGTACCGCCATCGCCACGGCATCCTGCTGCAGCCCGGCGGCCGTGCGCGCTTCGTATGCCTCGAAGTTGTAGACCGATGCCCACACCGTCTGCACGGCCTTGGCCAGGTCATCGGCGCGGGTCACGTTGGGAACGGTGGTGTACAGGCCTGCACCGCTGAAACCGGGGAGATCTTCGGAGTTGGACGAGCTCCGTACGAACACCCCGCCTCCCTGCAGCTGCTCGCGCCAGCGCGCCTCCAACGTGCGGATGAAGGCCGGATCGGGCGCGGCATTGGCGATCTCGGCACGCAGCGTGCCCAGCGCCTCGCGGCGCACGTCCGGGTCCGTGCCGAAGCCGGGGCGGCGCTGCAGCGCGCGCAGCCGCTCGTTGATCTGCAGCCGCTGCATCATCGCCTGGTAGTGCGAGAACGGGATGCAGAAACCGTCCGGCACGCGCGCGGCAGGCGGCAGGGCCGTTTTCAGCGTGCCCAGGTTGGCCGCCTTTACCCCGCAATGGGAACTGTCCCGCGCACGCAGGGACGCAAGCGGCTTGAGCGCCACCACCGTCAGGTCCGGGCGGGGCAGATTGCGTGCCGCCGGGCGGACCGCCGTGGCGGAAGGCGTTCTGGCCGGGCGCGCGAGCGGCGTGACCCGGTAGTTGTTGGCGGTCACCTCCAGCGTCACCCAGCGCCCGTCATGCTGGCGCAGCGCATTCTGCGCGTCGGCCACATATGCGTTGGGGATGCCCCAGCCCTTGGCCAGCAGGTTGACGTGCGACAGCAGCGTGGACGGTCGCTGCGTCACCAGGCCGGCCACCGGTGCCAGCGCGATCGGCACCTCATCCAGCACCGGAATATCGCGCGGCGACAGCGTGCGCAGCTGCTGCTCGGAACGCACGATGCGCAGCCGGCCTTCCGCGCGGCCGGTGTTCAGCGGCAGGAAGCGCTGCTCGCGCAGCAGGGCCTCCTGGCTGACGTAAGGCAGCTTCATGGTGCTGGCCAGCTGCTCGTGCCGGGTGGAGTTGGTCTTGAAGCGGATGGGGTCGCGGAACGAGGCGCGCACCACCTGGTCGGTCTGCTGCAGCAGGGACGCGGTGAGCTGGTCGCCCTCCCAGAACTCGTAGGTGTAGCCCGGCAGATCCTGCTGCCAACTGATCGTGCCGAACAGGAAGCGCCGCTGCGGATCGCGGTACTGCGCATTGAGCGTGGCCTTGTCCATGCCCGGCAGCAGCCGCTGGCGGCGTACGAACTGCTCGTGCAGCGCAATGCGCGGGGTGTTGATGTAGTAGATGCGCGCCGCGTTGCGCCGGTCGATCACGAAGATCAGGTGCGGCATTTCCAGCGCGGTGCCTGCGTTGTACACGCGCGCGAGCTGCATGAACTGGGCGCGGCTGTCGATGCGCGACAGGTAATCCGGTCCCTCGGCCACCGGCGTGGCGGACGTATCGCTGCCCTGCCGGTACTCGTAGGGCGACGGTTTGCGCGCGGTCTGCGCCAGCGCGGGAGCGACACACCCCAGCAGCAATGTGAGAACGGCGACACGCGCCCACAGGGGTCGTACAGCAGAGGTCGTACAGGCTCGTTCCATGATGCCGGTGCGGGAATGAAGTGGGTGGATCATAAGCATCACTCCAAATCCATCAGCGACCGAACACCTGCTAGCAGCCTATCGATCTCATTGTAATATTCTTGAACTCTAGCAATTGTTACATCGCTTGGATTGCCATGTGCGATCTTGTGCCGGACATCGATAAGGCTATCGAGCGCGGATTTACGTTCGTCCGCAATCAGTGCCGCCAGAGGCACGCGCCACGCACTGTCAAAGGACAGAAGATGATTTGTTAGCTTCTCAGCTTTCAGGTTCGTCAGATTTTTGTTCGACGCCTCCACATAACGAACTACCGTCGGGCCGGAGCGTTTCTCCACGTATTCCTTCGTAAAAGCCTTTATTGACTGGTCTACGTATCCAGACACAAGGATACAGAGATGCCTTGCCATATCCGCCCGGAGCTCCGACTCGCCGAGATCAATCTTCTTGGCCCTTTCAAAAACCGCGTCCAACGCGTCCTTTCTAGACACTCGACGCATGGCATCAGACCCCGCCAAACGCTGCTACTGCCAGCCTAACCCGCTCCTCAACCTGGCCTTCGCGCGCAGTAGCCTTACTCACCGATGCAATGTATTCGGGATCTAACAGCAGAGCTTCATAGGCCTCCTGCAACGCGCCAATGCTGGGAGGTGAACCGCCCGCATCAAGACGAGAGGCTATGCCAGCCATGACGGAATCGAAGACCGCTGCATTTAAGGCGTTGGTCAATTTGAAAGCCCTCTTGCCTGCGACCTCATGGGCGACCCCAATGGCGTCGGAAAACGACTTCGTAAAATCTGCTGCAGTGCTCTCGTCGAGCGCGGCGTACTTCTGCGCAAATTTTGTAAGGAAGTCTTTCATCGGGCTCTTATAGCTGTCCGCCCAGTAGCGAAGGGCAAGGAAACGAAGTATGAGTTCGTGATCCTTGAGCTTCTTCGACATCGGCCCGAAGATCTCTCTCCACTTTACATTTGCATTCAAGTCACGAACAAGATTCATCAATCGCCCCGGCGCCAGCGCCACACGAATCTCATGGGGAGAAAGCTGTGTGCCACCAGAATTTAGGCGTTCAAACAAGCTGTAGATACTTGAGAGATCCTGCTCTTCGCTAGTCTTCTTGATCACCGTTGCGTGAATCAATGAGTCATCGATGACGCGTCTTTCATCATCCTTCAGCTTGTCGTATGTCAACCCCTTAAACTGCGGTTGCACATGCTCAAGAACAAACTCTTTCTTGTTCAGAATCCCTGAGTAGAATGCTGAAAGCGTTAGCAACCGCTGTTGCCCGTCAAGCACCAGTAGCGCCTTATTGGATTGTTGTACTAGGAATATGCCCGGAACAGGCAGACCTAGGAGCAGCGACTCGATGAACCGATCACATTGCAGCTTTGACCAGACAAATTTTCGTTGAAACGCCTCCACATCGAATGCAGCTTCGTTGACGGGGTCGAAAGAAGGCACGACGATATCCCCTCTTTTGAGCCGCTTTACAAGTCCGTCGACAGGATAGTCCGCCCCGTAGAACGTCAGATCGAACTTGTATTGACTTTCTTCCTCGGGTGCATCAACGCCATCTTCGAGATCATCGCTTGCAACAAACTCATCGCTCATAAGGTCTCCTCCGCTACAGGGGCGGCCGATGTGTATTCAAAAAGAGAGTTGAGATCCGCGCAGGATGTGAGAAGACGACGTCCGCACGCGTGGGTGCGTCCTCAACCTGCTGCATAGGCAACGCGATCAAGGACCAAACAATCAAGGCTAGATTTGGGTGCCTGCGCTCGCACCCGGTCCGAATTCGATCTTCGGAGGGGAGTCCGACATTGAAGGGGCCGGCAACAGGGACATCCCTCTGGCGACTACCATCTAGGGGAAGTACAAGGACGGTCCGAGCGTCGACGAACCTATCCCGCGCGCTCAGGACCCGAGTGCCCAGGCGGCGACCGGCCAGGTTGTGCGTCATGCTTCACCCCCAATCCATGATGGGAAATTGCACTTACACTGCACTTAAGAAAAAAAAGCCGGCTCTTGCGCCGGCTTTTTTGCTCTACAACTCTTTGATTTTTCAAAGATACAAATGGTGGGCGGTACAAGGTTCGAACTTGTGACCCTTGCCGTGTGAAGGCAATGCTCTACCGCTGAGCTAACCGCCCGATGCTGCTGAGCCGCTCATTATAGGGCGGCAAATTTTCACGTCAACGGTTTTCCTGAAATTTCTTCACATCGTGTGCGTGGGCTTGTCCGAGGTGATGATGCCGGCCAGCAGCGTCTCGATCTTGTGCCGGACGGCCTCGCCTTCGGTGCCTTCGGCGAGCTGTACGCCGATGCCGGCGGCGCGGTTGCCCTGCGCACCGGCCGGGGTCACCCAGATCACCTTGCCGGCCACCGGCAGGCGCTCGCTGGAGTCCGGCAGGGTCAGCAGCAGGAACACCTCGTCGCCGAGGAAGTAACGCTTGGGCGTGGGCACGAATATGCCGCCGTTCTTCACGAACGGCATGTATGCGCTGTACAGCGCGGCCTTGTCCTTCACGGCCAGGGACAGGATGCCCTGGCGGGCATTGGTGGCGCTCATGCTCTAGTTCCCCTTGGGTGCCGCTCGTTGACCTTGTTCCAGGCCAACAACAATTCCACCACCGCCAGATCGGCGCGCACGGTGGTGCGCAGCAGGTCGCGGGTTCGGTTGGCGGCGTCGAACCACGACGCCAGCTTGTGCAATCGGTCCGGATCGGTCAAGCCGCCGCCCGCCGCCTGGGCCAGCGCGAGGTCGGCGGCATGGCGCAGGCGCAGCGCGCCGTGCTCGTCGCCGGTCCAGCGCTGGGCCAGTTCCACCGCGCCAGCGCGGCCGGCCACCAGCGATTCCAGATCGGTGGCCACCTGGCGGCGCAGCGCCAGGCCATCTTCGCGCAGCCAGTCATCGGCCAGGCCGGGATGACCGCGCGCGGCGTCGAGGGCTTCGCGCGCACTGGCGTCGCTGTGGCCCTGCGCCTGCAGCCACGCCAGTGCTTCCTCGCGCGGCGGCAGCTTGAACTCCAGCCGCTGGCAGCGGCTGCGCACGGTCGCCGGCAGGCGCGCCGGGTCGCTGCTGATCAGCCACAGGTAGCGGCCGGGCTGCGGCTCTTCGAGGGTCTTGAGCAGCGCGTTGCAGGCGGCGCGATTGATCGCATCGGCCGGATCGACGATCACGACCTGGGCAATGCCGTACTGCGGGGTGAGCGCCAGCTTCTGCGAGATCTCGCGCACCTGCTCGATCACGATCTCGGTGCGCAGCTTGTCGCCGGACTTGTTGGGAATGAACGAGATCAGTTGCAGGTCCGGGTGGGTACCGGCGGCAATCAGCTGCGCGCTGCGCTTGGCCGCCGCCGGTTCGCCACGCCCGAGCACATGTTCGGCCAGGCGCAGCGCAACCGCGCGCTTGCCCAGCCCGGCCGGGCCGCAGATGAGCAGGCCGTGGCCCAGGCGGCCGGCATCCAGCGCGGCCACGGTCTGGTCGTAGGCGCGCTGCTGCCAGGGTGAGAACGTATCAGTCATGGGCAGGCTCCTGTGCCAGCCACACGTCCACCGCGGCCACCACCGACCGCGCCACGCCGGCCTGGTCCTGGCCGGCGTCGATCAGGCGGAAACGCGCGGGGTCATGGCTGGCGCGCTGGCGGAATACCGCGCGCACCCGCTGGAAGAAATCGTCCTGCTCGCTCTCGATGCGGTCCGGCCACAGATCGCGGCCATTGGCGCGGGCGCGGCCCACGGCCACGTCCACATCCAGCAGCAGGGTCAATCCCGGCAGCAGGCCGACGGCGCGGCGCTCCAGGTCGGCGATCCAGGCCGCATCGAGGCCGCGTCCGCCGCCCTGGTAGGCGTAGCTGGAATCAGTGAAACGGTCGCTGATGACGTAGCCGCCGCGTTGCAGGGCTGGCTGGATCACCTCGCGCACATGCTGGGCGCGCGCGGCGAACACCAGCAGCAGCTCGGCTTCGGCCGACAGCGGCTCGGCGGCGATCTCCGCATCGGGGGTGAGCACCAGCGCGCGGATGCGCTCGGCCAGCGGCGTGCCGCCGGGCTCGCGGGTCAGCAGCACCTCGTGGCCCCGCGCGTGCAAGGCATCGCGCAGGGCGTTGATGGCCGTGGTCTTGCCCGCGCCCTCGCCGCCTTCCAGGCTGATCAGGCGCGGGTGGCGCAGCAGCGAAACCGTCATTGCGGTGCCGCCTGGCTGCGCTGCTGGCGCAGCTGCTGCAGGTAACGCGCGACCGCGGCGTTGTGGTCGGTGTAGTTGGCCGAGAACACATGCGCGCCGCTGCCGTCGCCAACCGCCACGAAATACAGCGCGTCGCCGGCGGCCGGCTGCGCGGCCGCATGCAGGGCGTCGCGGCCGGGCATGGCGATCGGGGTCGGGGTGAGGCCGGCGCGGGTGTAGGTGTTGTACGGCGTGTCGGTGGTCAGGTCGCGCTTGCGGATGTTGCCGTCGTAGCGGCTGCCGATGCCGTAGATCACCGTCGGATCGGTCTGCAGGCGCATGCCGATCTTCAGGCGGCGCACGAACACGCCGGCGATCTGGGGGCGCTCGCTGGGCAGCGCGGTTTCCTTCTCGATGATCGAGGCGAGGATCAGCAGCTCATACGGTGAATTCAGCGGCAGATCGTCGGCGCGGCTGTCCCACGCGGCGGTCAGCGCCTTCTCCATTGCGGCATGGGCGCGCTTGAGCACGTCCAGGTCGCTGTCGCCACGCTGGTAGACGTAGGTCTCCGGCAGGAAACGGCCTTCGGGGTGCTCGCCGGGGAAGCCCAGCGCCTTCATCAGCGCGGCGTCGTCCATGTCGTCGGTGGTGTGGCGCAGCGGATCGGCGCGCTTGAGCGCGGCGCGCACCTGGCGGATGTTCCAGCCTTCGACGATGGTCAGCCGGTGCTGCAGCACGCGGCCCTGACGCATGCGGATAAGCAGTTCGCGCGGGGTGAGGCCGGCGTCGAGCGCGTACTCGCCCACCTTGAGCTTGCCGGCGGCATCGAGCTGCCGTGCCAGCAGCGTCCACTGGGTATCGTTGCCTTCGTCCACACCGGCAGCGCGCAGCTTGCCCAGCACCGTATTCAGGCCATCGCCGGAGGCGATCACCACGCTGGACTGGTCCGGGGTGATCGGCGCGTCGGCGAAGCGGCTCTGGTCGTGCCAGAACCAGGCACCCACCGCCGCCAGCACCAGGCCCCCCAGCAGCAGCACCGCCAGCACGGCCAGACATCCCCGTTTCGCACCCGCCATGTTCACCTCGTGTCGTTATTCAGTGCGCGGCACCGGCCAGCGGCCGGCACCCCGTCGGACAGCATACCGTGGCTCAGTCCTGCCGCCCCAGCGCACGCAGCAGGCCACGCGCCTTGGCACGGGTTTCATCCAGTTCCTTGACCGGGTCCGAATCGACCACGATGCCGGCACCGGTGCGGAACACCGCCGTGTCGGCGGCCACTTCGGCGGTGCGGATCAGGATGTTCAGGTCCAGGTCGCCATCGCGGTTCAGCCAGCCGAACGCGCCGGTGTAGGCGCCGCGTGCGGTCTGCTCCAGCTCGGCAATGATCTGCATGCAGCGCACCTTGGGGCAGCCGGTGATGGTGCCGCCGGGGAACGTGGCGGCGATCACCGCGCCGGGGCTGACATCCTGGCGCAGGCGACCACGCACGTTGCTGACGATGTGATGCACGTGGGCGTAGCTTTCCACCGTCATCAGCTCGTCGACCTCGACGCTGCCGGGCGTGCAGATGCGCCCCAGGTCGTTGCGTTCCAGGTCGATCAGCATGACGTGCTCGGCACGCTCCTTGGGATGGCCCACCAGCTCCTGGATGCGCGCGGCATCGTCGTCGCCGGCGAAGCGCGGGCGCGTGCCGGCGATCGGACGGGTCTGCACGTCATCGCCATGCACCGAGACCAGGCGCTCGGGGGAGGAGCTGACCACTGCCCTGCCCTGCGCCATGAACAGGCCGGCGAACGGGGCCGGATTGGCCACCCGCAACTGGGCATACAGGGCCTGCGGCGACAGCGGCTGGGCGAACTGCGCTGCCCAGCGGCGCGACAGGTTGACCTGGAACACATCGCCGGCGCGCAGGTAGTCGATCACCTTGCCAACACCGTCGGTGAAGCGCTGCGGGGCGTCTTCCGTCACGTCGGCCGGCGGCTGCCAGGCCGGCAGCGGTGCCAGCGTGGTGGATGCCTGCACATCGGCCAGCAGGGTCGGCAGCAGCCCGGCGTGGTCGGTTTCGCAGATGGCGTGGTACTGGCCGAGAACGCGGTCGTGCAGCACGGCGGCCGGGCAGCGCAGGGCCAGTGCGGAGGGCAGGCCGTCGGCGCGCGCGGGCACCTGCAGCACGGTTTCGATCTGCCCGGCCAGTTCATAGTCCAGCATCAGCGCCCAGCCGCCGCGGAACGGCAGCATGGTCTCCTCGCGGGGCAGGCGCAGGGCCGCCCAGTGCGCATCCAGCGCCTCGAGAAAGCTGCCGGCGTGGGCGGTGCCGTCAGCGTCGCGGACCACGCCGTCGGCGTGCAGCGCCAGCGCCTGGCCGTTGGCCATCAGCAGCAGGTCCCAGCGCCCCTGGGCGGTGCCCGAGGCGGTGGACTCCATCAGCAGCGGATAGCGCGAGGGGTCCACGCGCTGCAGCGCGAGCAGATCGGTGGTGGCGGGCAACGGCTGGATCTGGAGCATGGCAGGGAACCGGAAAGGAGCGCGGGGGCCAGATACACCAAGGCCGCCATGATGGCGGCCCGGGTGCGGGGTACGACGGTGCGCGGATCAGACGCGCTTGAACACCAGCGTGCCGTTGGTACCGCCAAAGCCGAAGCCGTTGGACATGACCACATCCACCTTCTGCTGGCGCGCCACGTTGGGCACGTAATCCAGGTCGCAGCCTTCGCCCGGCTGCTGCAGGTTGATGGTCGGCGGAATGATGTTGTCGCGCAGCGCCAGCACCGAGAAGATCGCCTCGACGCCGCCGGCGGCACCAAGCAGGTGGCCGGTCATCGACTTGGTCGAACTGACCATCATCCTGTACGCATGGTCGCCGAACGCGGTCTTCATGGCCATCGTTTCGCCGAGGTCACCCAGCGGGGTCGAGGTGCCGTGCGCATTGAGGTAGCCGACCTGGTCCGGGGTCACACCGGCGTCCTTGAGGGCCATCGTCATGCAGCGCGCCGCGCCTTCGCCGTTCTCGCTCGGCGCGGTCATGTGGTACGCATCGGAACTCGCGCCGAAACCGGCCAGCTCGGCATAGATGCGCGCGCCACGCGCCTTGGCGTGTTCGTACTCTTCCAGGATCAGAATCCCGGCACCGTCGCCCAGCACGAAGCCGTCGCGGTCCTTGTCCCACGGTCGCGAGGCTTCAGCCGGCGCGTCGTTGCGGGTGCTCATGGCCTTCATCGCGCAGAAGCCGCCCAGGGCGGTCGGCGAGGAGCCGCGCTCGGCGCCGCCCACCACCATCACGTCCGCATCGCCGTACTGGATCATGCGCATGGCGGTGCCGATGGAGTGGTTGGAGGTGGCGCAGGCCGACACCGCCGAGAACGACGGACCCTTCAGGCCGGTGATGATGCTGAGCTGGCCCGGCAGCATGTTGATGATGGTCTTGGGCACGTAGAAGGGCGAGATTTTCTTGCCCTCGTGGAACTCGATGGTCTGTTCCTCGATGCCCAGCAGACCGCCGATGCCCGCGCCGACGATGGCGCCCACGCGCTCGGCATTGGCGTCGGTGATCTCCAGGCCCGCATCGTGCAGGGCCATGAACGAGGCACCGAGGCCGTAATGGATGAACGGGTCCATCTTCTTGGCATCCTTGCCGCTGACCCGGAATTTGCCGAACTGTTCGTTGTCGGCGGTGATGTCGAAGTCCCTGACCTCACCTGCGATCTTGGTGGTGAAACGGTCCAGGTAGGACTGCGAAACGTTGGTCAGCGGACCGATGCCGGAACGGCCTTCGGTGATGCCCTTCCAACTGGTGGCCATATCATTGCCCAACGGCGAGACCATGCCCATGCCGGTAACGACGACGCGACGCTTCATTGCAGATTCTCCTGACCCGGGTGTTGCGGGTATGACGCGGTACAACGCTCAAATGCACAGGGCCGCATGTGCGGCCCCATGAGTTTGCCGCACGCGGTCGCGGCGATTGCCACGGCCGCGCGCAAGCCGCCTGACATCAAGCCTTGACGTGGGCGTTGATGTAGTCGATCGCAGCCTGGACGGTGCTGATCTTTTCGGCTTCTTCGTCCGGGATCTCGCACTCGAACTCTTCTTCCAGCGCCATCACCAGTTCAACGGTGTCCAGCGAGTCAGCGCCCAGGTCATCGACGAACGATGCGCTGTTGGTGACTTCTTCTTCCTTGACGCCAAGCTGTTCGACGACGATTTTCTTGACGCGTTCTTCGATGGTGCTCATTGGATATCGCTCCAGATGGAGTAGTGGTTCAAAAATGACGCCATCCGGTGAGGGATGACCGTGGGATAGTGTAGTGGAAACCAGCGACGCCTTGCATCGCTGCAAAACATCTTTCAGATCAACCACTTGCGGCGCGATCCCTGCGCCACATGCTTACGGCATGTACATGCCGCCGTTCACATGGAGGGTTTCGCCGGTGATGTAGCTGGCCGAGGGACCGGCCAGGAACGCCACCGCATTGGCGATGTCGGACGGTTCGCCGAGGCGCTCCAGGGCGATCGACTTGACCAGACCGGTGCGCTGCTCTTCCGGCAGGGCCTTGGTCATGTCGGTATCGATGAAGCCCGGCGCCACGACGTTGACGGTGATGCCGCGCGAACCGATTTCCTTGGCCAGCGACTTGGAGAAGGCAATGATGCCGGCTTTGGCCGCCGCGTAATTGGCCTGGCCGGCGTTGCCGGTCACGCCGATCACCGAGGCGATGTTGATGATGCGCCCCTTGCGCGCCTTCATCATGCCGCGGATGACAGCCTTGGAGGTGCGGAACACGCTGGTGAGGTTGGTGTCGAGGATGGCCTGCCAGTCCTCGTCCTTCATGCGCAGCAGCAGGTTGTCGCGGGTGATGCCGGCATTGTTGACCAGGATGGTGATCGCACCGAATTCCTTGGCGATGCCGTCCAGCACGGCGTCCAGCGCGGCCGCGTCGGTGACGTTCAGCGCGCGGCCGTGGCCGCCCACGGCGGCCAGGCGCTCGCCGATGGCGGCGGCACCGGCGTCGGTGGTGGCGGTGCCGATCACGGTCGCGCCCTGCGCGGCCAGTGCGTCGGCGATCGCCGCGCCGATGCCACGGCTGGCGCCGGTCACCAGTGCGATTTCACCCTGAAGGGGCTTGCTCATCTGTGTTTCCTCGGACGGGACCGGTCAGCAGCGCAGGCACAGGGCCATGCCGTTGCGGAGGCAGTCGAAAAATCAGGCAGCCCAGGTCTCGCGGGCAGCTTCAAAATCAGCGGGCGTGGACAGTGTGCGCGCGTCCAGCGTTTTGTCGATGCGCTTGATCAATCCGCTCAGGACCTTGCCCGGGCCACACTCGGCCACACGGACAACGCCACGGGCGGCCAGCGCCTGCACGCAACCGGTCCATTGCACCGGCAGGTACAGCTGCTGGACCAGCGCCTGGCGGATCGCATCAATGCCGTCATGGATGCGGGCATCCACGTTCTGCACCACCGGCAGCGCCGGGGCGTGCCAGTCCAGGCCGGCCATCGTTTCGGCCAGGCGGTTGGCGGCTTCGCGCATCAGCGGGGTGTGCGAGGGGACGCTGACGGCCAGTTTGACCGCCTTGCGCACGCCCTTGTCGGCCAGCAGCGCCAGCGCGCGGTCGACCGCGGCCGCATCGCCGCCGATCACGATCTGGCCGGGCGAATTGTAGTTGGCCGGAACCACGACCTGGCTGCCGGCGGCCTGCTCGCAGACCTCCAGCACCAGCGCATCCTCGGCACCAAGCACGGCAGCCATCGCGCCGACGCCGGTGGGCGCGGCATCCTGCATGAGCTGGCCGCGCAGGCGCACCAGATGGGCGCCATCGCGCAGCGACAGGGCGCCCGCCGCGACCAGGGCGATGTACTCGCCCAGGCTGTGGCCGGCCAGGACCGCCGGCTGGGCACCGCCCACGGCATTCCAGACACGCCACACGCCAATGCTGGCGGCCAGCAGCGCCGGCTGGGTGTACTCGGTGCGGTTGAGCATTTCCTCGGGACCGCCCTGCGAGAGCGCCCACAGGTCCACGCCGGCACCGTCGGACGCTTCGCTGAAGGCCTCACGCACCTGGGGGTGCAGTTCGGCCAGTTCGGCGAGCATGCCCACGGACTGCGAGCCCTGGCCTGGGAACACGAAAGCGAGATTGGAATCGGTCACGCGGTCATCCGCCTGCAAAAATCGAACGGCAAATGATAAGGGCGAACACCGCCCTCCGTCTGTACTGACGCGTATTGAGGGGGCTGGGCGCGGCGCGTACAGCCCCTTCAAGCGAACGGCAACAGCACCTAGGCTGCACGGTCCCTGATGAGGACCGCGACGAGTGGGGGTGCGGGACACGCCGTGAATACGTCCCTGTAGGCGCGTAGAAAACATCCATGTTTTCTACGGTCCCACACCCCCACTCGCCCGGTCCCCGCACGGTGCGTCGGTGCGCATGGAACGGGCAGAAGCGGGTGCAGCGGGCTGGCGTGGCACAGCGAATGCTGTGTGCGGTGACGTGGATTGCCCATGCGCGCCGGCCAACTGTCGGCGGTGCGGCGTGCGTGGGTTCACGGGACCCTTCGCCGCATGGATGCGGCGATGGAGCCTACAGGGACGTACTTCAACCAGCGCTTTCGATCACACCAGCAACTGCAGAATGTCCAGGTCGCCGTCGGAGAAGAAGTCGAAACAGATCACCGCCAGCATCAGCACGCCCAGGGTGGTGGCGCCGTGCACGATCAGGATCGCATGGGCCAGGGCGCGGGCCGAGCGGCCCATTTTCAGGCTGGCGCGGGCCAGACCGCGCAGGCGGCCGGAGACTTCGTGCGCGTGCGCCAGGACCGGTGCCTCGGCACCGTCCATTGCATCGGCCATCAGCTGCTGCAGCCGCTGCGGGCGGTCCTCGTAGTACTTGGCCACGCCATAGCCGAACATCAGCCAGTCGCGCGCCTGGGCCTGGGCCAGGTCCATCACTTCCAACGGGTCCTCCTCGAAATCGATGAAGCCCACCTGCTGTCCGTCCCAGGTCAGGTTGCGCGGCAACGGCTGGCCGAAATAGGCGCCGTTGCGATGTGCCGACGCGATCGCCTGCATCGCGGCCGAAACCAGCCGATCGCGGCCGGCGTCGTCGGCCTGGCGCAGGCAGGTATTGAACGAGCTGCCGTTGTCGCCCAGCACCAGCGCGGCATGGCCACTGCCGATCACCGGCGGCACATTCACTCCCTGGTCCTTCAGCTCGGCCAGGCGGCGGGCTTCGGTTTCACGGGCGGCATCGCCTCCCCGGTGCGGCGGCGGACGCAGCGCGTCCAACTGGAACCGCCGCGCGATGAAATTGAGCAGGCCCAAGGCCACCACCCGACTTCCTTCGCCGTACTGCTTCAGCCAGGCGCGTTGCCCTTCAATGACGATGGGCTCAACCATGACGGATCTCCTGAAATGCTTACGGCCCCGAATGGGGCCGTAACGACTGCATCACGTTGTCGTAACGTGCGCTATCAATAGCGCAGCAGTGCCGAACCCCAGGTGAAGCCGCCACCGAAGGCCTCCAGCAGCAGCAGCTGACCGCGCTCGACGCGACCGGAGCGTATCGCCACATCCAGCGCCATCGGCACCGAGGCCGACGAGGTGTTGCCATGCTTGTCCACGGTCACCACCACCTGCTCCATCGACATCTCCAGCCGCTTGGCGGTGGCTTCGATGATGCGCAGGTTGGCCTGGTGCGGGATCAGCCAGTCCAGATCGGCCTTGGTCAGGCCATTGGCATCCAGGGTTTCGTCCACGACCGAGTCCAGCGCCTTGACGGCGTACTTGAACACATCGTTGCCCTTCATCAGGATCGCGCCGCGGGCGTTCTCGCCCTCGCCGAAACCGGCCGACACGCCGACAGGATTCCACAGCAGCTCTTTCTTGCTGCCATCCGAATGCAGGTGGGTGCTGAGGATGCCGGTGTCTTCGTCGGCCTTGAGCACGACCGCGCCGGCGCCATCGCCGAACAGTACGCAGGTGGTGCGCTCGGTCCAGTCGACGATCCGGGTCAGGGTTTCCGCGCCGATGACCAGCACATGGCGTGCGTCACCGGAGCGAATGAATTTATCGGCCACGCTCAACGCGAACACGAAGCCCGAACAGGCCGCGTTGACGTCGAAAGCGGGGCAACCGGTCGCACCGAGCTTGGCCTGGATCAGGCACGCGGTGGACGGGAAGATCAGATCGGGGGTGGTCGTACCCACCACGATCATGTCCAGCTGCGAAGCGTCGATACCCGCCGCTTCCAGCGCACGCACCGCGGCGTGATAGCCGAGGTCGCTGGTGGTTTCCGTGTCCGCGGCGATGTGCCGCTCCCGGATACCGGTGCGCGATTGGATCCACTCATCGCTGGTGTCGACCATTTTCTCCAGATCCTGGTTGGTCAACACTTTTTCGGGCAAATAGCTACCAGTGCCCGCGATCCTCGAGTAGATCCGCTTGCTCATTGCATGTCCTGTAGCACGATCGTCAACAGCGACGACCGGGAAGAATGGGGCAAAGGCCGCTGCCCGACCGGGCAGCGGCCTTCACGAATCAATCTTCTTCGACGGCCGAGTTCGACTTGGTCGTGATCACCTTCTTGCCACGGTAGAAACCGTCAGCGGTGATGTGGTGACGCAGATGCACTTCGCCCGTGGTCGGGTCGGTCGACAGCTGCTTGGCGCTCAGGGCGTCATGCGCACGGCGCATACCGCGGCGGGACGGGGTAACACGGGATTTCTGCACAGCCATGGGATTGCTCCAAACTCGGTTCGTTTTGCTTCGTCGTTTCGTCGCACAGGACGCCAGCGCCCAGCACAGTCTTCGCTTTCGCCGCAGCCGCCGACGACAACCGGCTGCTATTGTTTTTTCAACGCCGCCAATGCCGCGAACGGATTGGCCTTGCTGATTTCTTCTTCGGTCGGTGCCCAGTCGCGATCCACTGCCTCACCATCGGGAGACAGCGGTACCACCGGGACGGCCAGGACGAGTTCGTCCTCGACCAGTTCCAGCGGACGCAGTTGGCCGTCCTCGGGGACCAGCCACGGCTCATACCCTTCCGGCAACGAGGATTCATCCTCTTCGCTGCGGATCAGGCCGAGCCGCTGCACCATCGAGACCGGCAACAGGAAGCGCTGCAGGCTGCGCTGACAGATCAGCGGCAACTCGGTGTCGATGGTCAGTTCAACATAGGATACCCGCAGGATGTCGTCGTGCGCGAATTCCAGTGCATAGGTGCACCGGCCTTCGGTATCGGCAACAAGGCCCTGCAGGCGGGTCAATTCAGCCAGATCGACCTGGCCGTCGAAGCGCCTGCGCGCTGCGACCATCCGCCAAGCATCCAGCAATTCGGGCACGTTCGCGGACATAAGCCGCTGAATGTTAAGGATCGCCCGGCCTGCTGTCAAATCCGGTTTCAGTCAGGTTGCAGCGGCCGCCCTGGAGCAGCCAGACTGCCGGCCTTCCGCGCCCGGTATTGTCGCATGACCCCGCTCCTGCTTGCCTCCACCTCCCGCTACCGCCGCGAACTGCTGGCGCGCCTCGGGCTGCCCCTGGACACCGCGCGCCCGGACGTGGACGAGACCCCCGCCCCCGGCGAGGCGCCGCGCGCGCTGGCGGTGCGGCTGGCGCAGGCCAAGGCGGCCGAGGTCGCCGCGCGGCATCCGGGCCGCTGGACGCTGGGCTCGGACCAGGTCGCCGAACTGAACGGGGCCCCGCTGGGCAAACCCGGCACCGTGGCCGCCGCGCAGGCCCAGCTGGCGGCGATGTCCGGCCAGTCGGTGGCCTTCCACACAGCCATCTGCCTGATCCGCGATGGCGAGATCCACCAGGCCTGCGACCGGACCGAGGTCCGCTTCCGCACGCTGGGCGCCGATGAGATTGCCCGCTACGTCGCCGCCGAGCAGCCGCTGGACTGCGCCGGCAGCTTCAAGTGCGAAGGCCTGGGCATCACCCTGTTCGATGCAATCGACAACCGCGACCCGACCGCGTTGATCGGGCTGCCGCTGATCGCCGTGGCGCAGCTGCTGCGCCTGGCCGGTTATCGCTTGCCCTGAGCCTCGCCGGCGGGGCGCGCGGGGACCACGAACGCCTGGTCCTGCCAGCGCTCGACACTGCCATCGCGTCCATACAGGTTCAGGCCCAGCCAATGCCGGCCGGGCGCCAGCGCGCGGGTATCGATACGCGCATCGAAGCCGACGTTGGGGTGCTGCGGGTCGTTGGAGATCTTCCAGAAGGCGGTCACGTCGTAGGCCCGACCGTACTGCGCCTCGGCCACCGGACGATCATCGACCAGCAGCTCCACCCGGGCCAGGCCGACGCCATCCTTGAACGCCCAGCCGCGCACATCGAGCATGCCGTCCACCGTGGCATCGGCCACCGGCGTATCGATCCACGCCATCGCCGGCGTCACGCAGGGCCCGGCGGCGCGCTCGGCCGGCAGTTTGAACAGCAGGAAGCGCTGGAAGCCGTGGTCGTTGCTCACCACCTGCGGCGGCGGCAGCGGGCCCACCTGGCGGCAGACATCGTGGTAGCGCTCCAGCAGATCGCGATAGCGCTGGTCGCTGGGCGACAGCACCAGCAGCATGGGCGCATTCCGCTGCCCCTCGTGCAGCAGCCCCCACAGGCCGAGCTGTGCACTGCGTCCGTGCTTGTCGTTCAACGGGTGCTGCAGCACCTCGATCGACGGGTCACGCAACTGGAAGCCCAGCTCCGCACCCACCTTGAAGTTGCCGGCCAGCACCCGCGTGCCGGGCGGCATCGTCGCCAGCGACTCGCGCACGGCGCTGGCCAACGGCTGCCAGCCGGCGAAATTGCGCGGGTAGTACTTGTAGCCGGCCAACTGCTCGCGCAGCGCCGGCGTGGAGGCCACCAGATAGTAGGAGAAGGCCAGCGCCAGACCGGCGCCGGCCATCCACCAGCCGGTGCGGCGCAGCCAGCGCGGCCAGCCATTGAACACCACCGGCACCGCGATCAGCAGCGCCAGGTAGCCCGGCAGCGGCCAGTGGAAACTGATGCGCTCCACATCGGTGAAGAAGCCGAGCACGAAGATCGCCACTGTCGATACCGCGCCGATCAGGCCGAAGTAGCGCCATTGCGCGCGCGCACCACCGCCAGCGCGGGTGCCCGCAAGTGCCACCTTCCACATCGCCACGCACAGGATCGGCGTGACCAGCATCGGCTGGATCACCAGGAACCACAGGCCACTCCACTGGAAGGCCCACGGATGGCGTTCGACCACCTGGAATTTCAGGCCGGCCTCGTGGTTGTCGGCATTCCATGCCAGCAGCGGCAGCCAGGCCAGCACGCCGACAGCCAGCGCCACCCACACGCGCGGATCGCGCAGCATGCGGCGGCCCTGCGGCAGCAGCAGCAGCGCAATGAACCCCACCACGATCACACCGATGAAGCGGTAGTGGCTGAGCGCGCCGATCATCAGGCCCAGCCCCAGCTTCACCGCCGCCGCCGCATCCACCTGGCGCAGCAGGCGGGCCCCGGCGTCCAGGCACAGCACCGCCGCCAACGCCATCGGCACGTCCGGCACCGCCAGCATGCCCAGCGTGGCAGACAGCGGCATCAACAGGGTGAGGCTGCCGGCCTGCCACCCTGCCACCGCACCGAACCAGCGCGTGGCGATCCGCGATACCGCCCAGGGCAACCAGGCACCGATCGCCAGGAACGGCAGGCGCTGTGCCAGCACATGCGGACCACCGATCTCCACGCCCAGCCGCGACAGCCACGCCGTCAGGCCGGGCAGGTCCGAATACGCGGCCGCCAGATGCTGCCCTTCCTGCCAGTAGAACGCTTCGTCCACGAACAGGGGCAGGCGCGCGGCCACCACCAGTTTGACGGCGGTGACCAGCGTCCATAGCAACAGGAAAATTGTGCGTGCGCGTTGTTCGCCTTGCATTGCTCTATAGAATCAGTGGAATCATCGACACGAGACGGACATGGACAACTCGCCCCACGTGCCAGCCATGCTAACCGATGTCCTGCGACAGTCCCTTCGCAGCGCGCAGGACCAGGTCAACGCCCTGCTGCTGGGCAAGCAGCACGAAGTGCGGCTGGCGTTCGTCGCGCTGCTGTCCGGCGGTCACCTGTTGATCGAAGATCTGCCCGGCCTGGGCAAGACCACCCTCGCCCATGCGCTGGCCTCCAGCCTCGGGCTGGGCTTCCAGCGGGTGCAGTTCACTTCGGACCTTCTGCCAGCGGATGTGCTCGGCGTCTCGGTTTACGACGCAGGCAGCCGTCAATTCCAGTTCCATCCGGGCCCGGTCTTCACCCATGTGCTGCTGGCCGACGAGATCAACCGCGCGCCGCCCCGCACGCAGAGCGCGCTGCTCGAAGCGATGGCCGAGCAGCAGGTCACCCTTGATGGCACCACCCATCCGCTGCCTGATCCGTTCTTCGTCATCGCGACCCAGAATCCGGTGGACCTGTCCGGCACGTTCCCGTTGCCGGACTCGCAGCTGGACCGCTTCCTGCTGCGGCTGGCGCTGGGCTATCCCAATCCGGAATCGGAGCGCGAACTGCTGCGCGGCACCGACCGCCGCCACCTGATCGCCCGGGCGACCGCCCAGCTGAGCGACGCCGACGTGCGCACGCTGCGCGAGGCCGTGGGCCAGGTGCACGCCAGCGACGCGCTGATCGGGTACGTGCAGGCGCTGCTGACCCGCAGCCGGCAGCACGCCGGGGTGCGCGTCGGCCTGTCGCCACGCGCGGGCCTGGCCCTGCTGCGCGCGGCCAAGGCGCATGCACTGCTGCTGGGGCGCGCGCATGTGGTGCCCGAAGACGTGCAGACCCTGTTCGTCGCCGTGGCAGGCCACCGCCTGGTACCCGAGGCCGAGGCCTCCACGGGACCGGCGCTGGCGCGGGCGATCCTGCAGACCGTCCAGGTCGACTGAGATGCACAGCGGCTGGGGAGACCGCTTGAAGCAGAGGATGCTGCCGGCCAATGGCCGGCACTACACGCGTCCGCGCCAGCCCGACACGTTGCCGCAGCGGATCGACCGCCGCCGCATCTATGTGCTGCCGACCCGCTTCGGCCTGTTCGTGGCCGTCCTGCTGGGCGCGATGCTGCTGGGCGCGCTGAACTACAACAACAACCCCGCGCTGCTGCTGGCCCTGCTGCTGGGTGCGACCGGCATCGCCAGCGCGATCAGCGCGCACCTGCAGTTGTCGGGCGTGCAGGTGGACGCGGTGTCGGCCGACCCGGTGACCGCCGGCCACCCGCTGCGCCTGCGCATCAGCCTGTCGCGCCGCGACGCGCGCGCCCGGCGTGGACTGCGGATCGAACACCACAACGCCCTGGCCTTTGCGCACCTGGCGCACGACGACCAGACCGAAGTCGATCTGGATGTGCCCACCACGCAGCGCGGCTGGCTGGACCTGGACCGCATCCGGCTCTCCACCACCCAGCCGCTGGGCCTGGTGCGCGCCTGGACCTGGGTGTGGCCGGACACGCCGCTGCTGGTCTACGCCGCGCCCGACACCCAGGCGCCGGCACTGCCCGAAGGCGGCGGTGACCCGCTGCACACCCGCGTGCATCCCAGTGGCGAGGAGCTGCATCAACTGCGCCCCTATCGCGCCGGCGACCCGCCGCGCAGCATCGCGTGGAAGCACTCGGCCCGCCGCGATGCGCTGCTCGTGCGCGAGTACGAGCGCCCGGTGGGACTGGACGTCCAGCTGGACTGGCGGCACCTGGCACCGCTGCCGACCGAAGCCCGGATCGCGCGGCTGGCACGCTGGGTGGACCTGGCCGAACGCGAGGGCCGCCGCTACACGCTGACCCTGCCCGGCCACCCGGTGCTGGGCCCGGGCAGCGGCAACGCCCACCACCACCTGTGCCAGCGCGCGCTGGCGGTGCTGCCGCATGGCTGATCCCGTGCTGCCCCCCGATCTGCCGCGCAGCGCGCGCGACTGGAGCCTGGCCAGCGCCGCGCTGGGCCTGCTGCCGCTGCTGCTGCAACTGCCCGATGCGCTGGCGGCGGTAATCGCGGCGGTTGCGATCGGCACGGCGCTGGCCTCGCGCGGACGGGTGCTGCCCGCGCCGCTGCGGGTGCTGCTGGTCCTGGCCATGCTCGGCGCGATCTACTGGCAGATGGGCGCCCGGCCCGGCCGCGACACCGGCTGCGCGCTGCTGGCGGCGATGCTGGCGATCAAATCCAGCGAGCTGCGCTCCCTGCGCGATGCCCGCAGCCTGCTCGGCTTTGCGTTGTTCGCCCCGTTCGCCGCGTTTCTGCTCGACCAAGGGCCGCTGACGCTTGCGCTGGCGGTGCTGGCCGCGTTGACCGCCCTGCTCGCCCTGCAGCGGCTTGCGCATGTGGAAGGCCAGGCCGCGCCTCCCGCCGCGCGCGGGCAGGCACGCGGCATCGCCCGGCTGGTGGCGCTGGGGCTGCCGCTGGCGCTGGCCGCGTTCTGGCTGTTCCCGCGCCTGAGCGAGCCGCTGTGGGGCATCCCCGAGCGCGCGGTGTCCAAGCCGGGCCTGTCTGACAGCATGGAACCGGGCACCTGGCTGGACCTGATGGCCGATGACACGCCTGCCCTGCGCGTGCAGTTCTTCGGGGCCGTGCCGGCGCCGTCGCAACGCTACTGGCGCGGCCCGGTGATGACGCGGTTCGACGGCCGGCGGTGGCAACAGGATCGCAGCCTCGACCGACGGCCGCCGCCGCAGGTGACCCACGGGGCGACGCGCTGGGACTACCAGATCGACTACGAACCCACCGACCGCCGGCAGCTGGTGGCCCTGGACCTGCCACTGGCGGCGCCGCCGGGCAGCGAACTCAACGCCGACCACAGCCTGCGCAGCCGCGCTCCGCTCGCATCCCTGACCCGATGGCGCCTGCAGTCCTCCCCGGCCACCGCCTACTCCCAGCCACTGACGCCCTACCAGCGCCAGCTCGCGCTGGCGCTGCCGGCCGGCTTCAATCCGCGCACGGCGGCGCTGGCCCGGGCGTGGCGCCGCGATGCCGGCCAGGACGATGCGGCGATCGTGCAGCGCGCCCTGGACTGGATCGGCCAGCGTTTCGCCTACACCCTCGACACGCCGCTGCCCGGGCGCGACGGCGTGGATGAGTTCCTGTTCGACCACCAGGCTGGCTTCTGTGAACACTTCAGCGGGTCGTTCGTGGTGCTGATGCGCAATGCCGGCATCCCCGCGCGGGTGGTCACCGGTTTTGCCGGCGGTGTCCGCAATCGCTATGGCAATTACTGGGTCGTGCGGCGCATGGATGCCCATGCCTGGACCGAAGTCTGGCTGGACGGCCGCGGCTGGGTCCGGGTGGATCCGACAGCCGCTGTAGCGCCCGAGCGCGTCTACGACACGCTGGAAGACCGTCTGGGGGCCGGCGCCGACGGCGGCCTGCAATCGCGCTGGCTGCAGGCCGGCGAGCTCGGCGACTGGCTGCGCCGCGGCTGGAACGACATGGTGCTGTCCTTCGATGCCAACCGCCAACAGCAGCTGCTGCGTCCGCTGGGCATCGAGCGGCTGGAACCGTCACAGCTGATCGCTGTTTTCATGGTCTTCGCACTGGCCGCGCTAGGCTGGATGGCGTGGCTGTTGGCACGCGGGGAGCGCGAGCGCGATCCGCTGCTGCGCGCCTGGCACCGGGTGAACCGGCGCTACGCGCGGTACGGCCTGGCCCGTGCCCCGGCCGAGACGGCCGGCGACTGGGCGCGGCGTGTCCACGCGCAACGGCCCGACCCCGCCCTGCTGGCACTCAGCGTCCGTTTCGTTCATGCGCGGTACGCTGGCGCAGACGTCGACCTCGCTTCATTATTGCGCGACCTGCGCAGGCATCGCCCGAACCCCGGAGCATCCTCATGAAGATCCAACTGCTGCTTCCCCTGGCCGCCTCCCTGGCACTGGCCGCCTGTGCAACCGCACCCAAACCGCTGCAGGGACAGTTCAGCGTCGTCACCCCGCGCGATTCGGTGGCCACCCAGCAGGTCGGTACGCCCGTCCGCTGGGGCGGACGCATCATCGAAACCACGCCGGGCCAGGGCGAAACCTGCTTCCAGCTCATCTCGCGCCCGCTCAACGGCAGTGGCCGCCCGAGCACCACCTCCTCCGATGCCAGCGACGGCCGCTTCATCGCCTGCCGCGCCGGCTTCTACGATCCGGCCGTGTTCGAGCCGGGCCGCGACGTGACCTTCATCGGCAAGATCGACGGCTACCAGAACACCCGCATCGGCGAGTACGACTACCGCCTGCCCAAGATCAACGCGGACGTGATCTACCTGTGGCCGGAACAGCGCCAGGTCGACGTCGTGCCGGCCTACCCCTACGGCCCGTGGGGCCCGGCATGGGGCCCGGGCTGGGGCTACCGCGGCTGGGGTTGGTGGTAAACAAGCAGCAGAAAGACGCCACCCCAGGGTGGCGTTTTTTCATGCCCCGAAATGCCCCAGCGGTGCGCCGGCGAGCAGATGCAGGTGGATGTGGAACACGGTCTGCCCGGCATCGCCCCGGCAGTTCATGACGATGCGGTAGCCGTTCTCGGCGAACCCTTCGCGGCGGGCGTACTCGGCCGCGGCCAGCGCCAGCTTGCCGATCAGGTGTGCCTGCGACGGCTGCACATCGTCCAGGGTCGGAATCGCTTCGTTCTTCGGAATGAACAACACGTGCACCGGCGCCTGCGGTGCGATGTCCTTGAAGGCCAGCACCTCGTCGTCTTCATAGACGATGGTGGCGGGAATCTCGCGGCGGATGATCTTGCCGAACAGGGTGTCGTGGCTCATGGGGCACCGTAGGAAACAGGGCCCTGGAGAGTAGCGCGGATGCGCTGCCGGATTCGACCCATCCCGCGCGCGGTCATTCCTGGATGTCGGTGCGCGTGCCGAAGGCATGCGACAGCGTGCCGCGGTCCACGTACTCCAGTTCACCGCCCAGCGGCAGGCCCTGGGCCAGGCGGCTGGGCCGCACGTTGTGCGTGCGCGCCAGCTGCGCCAGATAGTGGGCCGTCGCTTCACCCTCGACGGTTGCACTGGTGGCGATGATCAGCTCCTGCACCTCGCCCTGTTTCAGGCGGGCGTCGAGCTGGTCCAGCCCGAGTTCGCGCGGGCCGATGCCGTCCAGCGGCGACAGGCGTCCCTGCAGCACGAAGTACACGCCCCGGAAGCCGGTGGCGTGTTCGATCGCCAGGCGGTCGGCCGGCGACTCCACCGCACACAGCTGCTGGCGCTCGCGGCTGCCGTTGGCACAGACCGTGCAGAGCTCGCTCTCGCTGAAATCGCGGCATTGCACGCAATGCCCGATCCGCTCGATCGCCTGCGCCAACACCTCCGACAGGCGCTGCCCGCCATCGCGTTCGCGCTCCAGCACGTGGTAGGCCATGCGCTGTGCGGTCTTCTGGCCCACGCCGGGCAGCACCCGGAAGGCCTCGATCAGTTGTTCGAGCAGGGGCAGGCTCATGGCGGCGGACTCACTCCAGAAACAAACGCGCGAAGCCCGAAGGCTTCGCGGCGCAGGCAACGCGGGACGCCGGGCAGGGCCGGCGCGGCGTTGGGATCAGAACGGCAGCTTCATGCCCGGAGGCAGCTGCATGCCGGCCGTGGCCGAGCCCATGCGGTTCTTGGATTCGGCATCGATCTTGTTGGAGGCATCGTTGAACGCCGCCGCGATCAGGTCTTCGGCCATTTCCGGGTCAGCCAGCACGGCCGGGTCAATGCGCACCTTGCGGCACTCCTTGGCGCCGGTCAGGGTCACGCTGACCATGCCGCCGCCGGCGCTGCCGGTGACTTCCAGCTTGGCGAGTTCTTCCTGGGCCTTCTGCAGGTTCTCCTGCATCTTCTGGGCCTGCTGCATCAGTTGGGCGATATTGCCACGCATGGGTCTTTACTCATCAAAGGGACGGATGGAATCGGTCACGACCCGGGCGCCGTGTTGCTGGATCAGCAACTGCACATCCGGATCGGCCATGAAAACGGCTTCGGCCGCCTGTTGTCGTTCGCCACGCTGGCGGTCCGAACGCTGGTGCAGCGTTTCGGCCTCCGCGCCACCGGCTTCGATGACGATCTTCGGCGCCTGGCCCAGCGGACCGGTCAGGGCGTCGGTCAGCGCCGCCAGCGAGCGGTCCGAACACAGGTACTCAAATCCGGGCGATACCGCCAATTTCAAGACACCGCGCTGATAGCCGATGAACGCCGCGTGCGCCGCGAGCTGCCGCGACGGACCGCTGAGCTGGCTCTGGGCGACCAGTTCCAGCCAGGCTTCGGCGCTGGCCAGGCCGATCGGCGCGTCCGGAGCCACAACGGCGGCCGCCGGTTCATCGGCCGCGGACGACGGCGCAATCGCGATCCCCTGCGGACGATGCGGGACAGCGGCCGACGGGGCCGGTCGTTCCGGCGGTGCTTCCCACGGCGCGACCATTGCCGCATCGGGCGTGGCCATTTCGGCGGCCAGGGCTTCGTCGCGGTCGTCGGCGGCCCCGTCCTGGTGCCACGGCGGCAGGTCGTCCGGATCGGCGACCACCGTCGGTGCGGCGGGCGTGGGGGCCGCGGGTTTGGTCGGGGT
>NZ_CAMPPN010000023.1:0-75611 GCF_946900935.1 Stenotrophomonas sp. Marseille-Q5258 | reverse complement strand
CCCCAGCCCCCACTGCGGGCAAAGCGGCCGGCCTTGCTCGAGGACAGACCGATGAACAGCGCCACCAGCCCGGCCAGGCCACTGGCCAGCCACAGCGAGGTGAACAGGAACGCGGCGACTGCCGCGCCGGCACCGCCCAGCAGTCCGCGCAGCGGGCATGGCACCCCGCTCAACAGCGCACGCAGGACGCTGCCGACGAAGAAGCCGATCACCAGGGCAAAGGTCCAGCCGTCGCCATCCGGGTTGCGGGTGGCGCGGTGGTCGCTGACCGGTGCCGGCAGCTCCTCGCCGTCGATCAGTGTGACCAGCGCGCCGGTGGCCGCGGACAGGCCGCCGGCATAATCGCCGGTGCGGAACTGCGGGGCCAGGTACTCCTGGATCACGCGATTGGCGATCGCATCGGGAATCGCGCCTTCCAGCCCGTACCCCGGTTCGATGCGCACGCGGCGATCATCTTTGGCCACTACCAGCAGCACGCCGTCGTCCACGCCCTTGCGGCCGATCTGCCACTGCTCGAACACGCGCTGGGTGTACTGCTCGATCGATTCGGGCTGGGTGCTGGGCACCATCAGGATCTGCAACTGGCTGCCCTTGCGCTGCTGCAGGGCCAGCGCCTGGGCTTCAAGCGCCTGCGTCTGCGCGGCATCCAGGGTGCCGGTGGTGTCCACCACCGGCGAGGTCAACGGCGGAATCGCCGCCTGCTGGGCCCACGCCGCCGGCGCCAGGCACAGGGCGAGCAGCAGCAGGAAGCGCAGCAGGCGCGCGGTCACGGGCTCAGTGCGCCGGCTGCGGGGTCTGCGGCGCGGGCGCGGGCGCCGGCGCCGGCGCCGGAGCGGGCGCCTGCGAACCGAACTTGACCGCCGGCGGCTGGGAAATCTGCGCCTCGTTCTCGACGGTGAAGTTCGGCTTGGTCGCATAGCCGAAGATCTTGGCCGTGATCACCTGCGGGAACTGGCGGATGAAGGTGTTGTAGTCCTGCACCATCTGGATGTAGCGGCCGCGCGCCACGGTGATGCGGTTCTCCGTGCCTTCCAGCTGCGCCTGCAGATCGCGGAAGCCCTGGTCGGACTTCAGGTTGGGGTAGTTCTCGGTGACCACCAGCAGCCGCGACAACGCGCCGCTGAGTTCGCCCTGCGCCTGCTGGAACTGCTTGAGCGAGTCGGCGTCGTCGGCGTTGACGTTGACCTGGCCGACGCGGGCGCGGGCATTGGTGACGTCGGTCAGCACCTGGCGTTCCTGGTTGGCATAGCCTTCCACGGTCTGCACAAGGTTGGGGATCAGGTCGGCACGGCGCTTGTACTGGTTGAGCACTTCGGCCCAGCCGGCCTTGACCTGCTCATCCTTCTGCTGGATGGCGTTGTAGCCGCAGCCGGACAGCAGGGAGGCCAGTACGGCCAGGAACAACAGTCGGGAGAACGATCGCATGGCCGGCTCCGGCTCTCTATGACGGGAGTCCGGAGCATGCCACGAACGGGGTCGGTGCGCCGTGTTCAGCCAGATGCGACACGGCGGACCGACCCGGCCGTCACCACTGGCCGGCGCCCGGCACGTTGTGGGCCACGGCGCGGCGGCGCATCAGCAGGTTCAGCCATTCCACCAGCACCGAGAAGCCCATCGCGGCGTAGATGTAGGGCTTGGGCACGTGCACGTCCAGGCCATCCAGGATCAGCACCGCGCCGATCAGCAGGATGAAGGCCAGGGCCAGCATCTTCACGGTCGGGTTGGCATCGATGAAGCGGCCCAGCGGGTTGGCGGCCAGCAGCATCACGGCGACCGAAAGCAGGATCGCGGCGACCATCACCGGCACGTGCTCGGCGATGCCGACGGCGGTGATGACCGAATCCAGCGAGAACACGATGTCGATGATGGCGATCTGGGCGATCACCAGGCCGAACACGGCCGAGGCCTTGGTCGTGGTGGGATCTTCGTCTTCACCGCCGGTGATCAGCTCGCGGATTTCCATGCCGCCCTTGATGATCAGGAACAGGCCGCCCACGATCAGGACCAGGTCACGGATGGAGATGCCCATGCCGGCCACGGTGAACAGGTTGGCCTGCATGTGTGCCAGGTAGGCCAGCGAGACAAGCAGCAGAATGCGGGTGATGCAGGCCACCGCGATGCCGAGCTTGCGCGCGAACGGGCGGCGCGCTTCCGGCAGCTTGCTCACGGCGATCGAGATGAACACCAGGTTGTCGATGCCGAGCACGATTTCCAGCGCGCTCAGGGTCAGCAGGGTCAACCAGACATTGGGGTCGGACAGCAACTCAAGGAACATGGACTTCCATCCTTACAGGGGGGATGACGCGCCGCAGACGCGTCAGAAAAAGTGCGGTACCAGGATCAGGCCCCAGCACACCAGGACATTCATCATCAGCACGAAGACCGCGGCCGACCCCATGTCCTTGGCGCGCCCGGCCAGCTCATGGAACTCGCTGCCGTAACGTTCGATCACCGCTTCGATGGCCGAGTTGGCCAGCTCCATTGCCAGCACCAGCAGCATCGAGCCGATCATCAGCGCACGCTCGACCGGGGTCTGGCCCAGCCAGAGCGCCAGAGGTGCGAGCACCACCAGCAGGTAGACCTCCAGGCGGAACGAGGACTCGTGCAGCCAGGCTGCCCGCAGCCCCTGCCAGGACCACACCGCCGCCTTGAAGATGCGTCGCGGGCCGCGGGGCATGTGCCCCATTTCGTCAGCCACGGCAACGGACTCCACTGCGCGGGGTGGGCCGGAACAGAGGTAACAGCGCACAGCTGGCAGTCATGGGCATCGCTGAATGGGCGGTCAATCCGTCATTTTGCCACAAGCCCGTTGCCGGCACGGACGCAGGCCCGGAATGGCCCGATGGGGCACGGCGGAAACCGGGCGGAGCTTCTATGATGAATGCCCTGCCTGAATGGAGATTGCGATGACGTACCGCCGCCCCCTGCTGCTCGCCCTGGCGCTGGCCTGCGCCCTGCCGGCGCTGGCCCGCAGCCCCGTCCCGCCGGCCGCGCCGCAGGTGCCGGCCCAGGTCTCCAACGTGGCCTGGGCCGGGGACATGGACCAGTTCGCCGCCGCCGACAAGGCGGCGCCGCCACCGCGCGGCGGAATCGAGTTCATCGGCAGTTCCTCGATCCGCATGTGGGACACCCTGGCCGCCGATTTCCCGGGCCAGAAGGTGTTCAACCGCGGCTTCGGCGGGTCGGAAGTGCGCGACAGCACCTGGTACGCCGACCGGATCGTGATTCCGTACGCGCCGTGCAAGGTGTTCTTCTACGCCGGTGACAACGATCTCAACAGCGGCCGCAGCCCGGCGCAGGTGCGCGACGACGTGGTGGCGTTCGTGCAGCGCGTGCACCGCGACCTGCCGAAGACGACCGTGGAAGTGATCTCGATCAAGCCCAGCCCGTCGCGCGCGCAGCTGCTGCCGGCGGTGGTCGAAGCCAACGGGCTGATCCGGCAGGCGCTGGCCCGGATGCCCAACACCGGCTACACCGACATCTACACGCCAATGCTGGGTGCCGACGGCCAGCCACGCGCGTCGCTGTTCCGCGAGGACATGCTGCACATGACCCCGGACGGCTATGCGATCTGGCGCGAGGCATTGGCGCCCAAGGTACGCTGCGAATGACGGCAGCGCCCGGCGTTGCCGCAGGTCAGCGGTAGACGATCGTCGCCTGGGTGCCGACGCCGGGTTCGCTGGTCAGGGTGATCTTCCAGCCGAACCGGTCGCACAGGCGGCGCACGATCGACAGGCCCAGCCCCGTGCCCTGCGGGCGGGTCGGGTCGGCCCGGTAGAACGGCTCGAAGGCGCGGGCCAGGGCGTCGGCCGACATGCCGATGCCGGTGTCGCGCACCACCACCCGATCCTGCTCGACGTCCACCTCGATGCTGCCTTCGTCGGTGTAGCTGCAGGCATTGCGCAGCAGATTGCTGACCACCACCTGCAGCACCCGCGGCGGCGCGTGCAGGTGCACCGGGCCTCCGCTGTGCATGTGGATCTCCACGGGCCGGCCGGCCAGCAGCTCGCGTGCGTTGTCGACCTCGTAACGCACGATGTCGTTGACATCGAACAGTTCGACCTGCGGCTCCACGTCCGCCTCGCGCGCAAGGATCAGGAACGCGTCGATCACCGCCTCCATGTCCCGCCCGGCGCGCTGGATGCGCTGCAGGCCGCGACGCAGGCGCGGAGTCATCTCCGCATCGCCCAGGGCCATGTCGCTGGCGACGCGGATCACGGTCAGCGGCGTGCGCAGCTCGTGACTGGCATCGCGGGTGAAGTTGCGCTCGCGCGCCACATGCGCACTGACCCGCGTGGCCAGCGAATGCAGCGCGGCCGCGAGCTGCCGGGTTTCACCCTGCATGTCCGCCGGCAGCTTGTCCGCCGCCAGGTCCGCCGCTTCCGGATGCCCGGGGTCCCAGCGCGAGACCCGCCGCGCCAGCCAGTTCACCGGCGACACCAGCCGTTTGGAGGCCCGGTAGGTGATCCAGGACGCGCCGTACACCGCCAGCAGGGTCAGCAGCACCGGCACGATGCCGAACCAGAAGGCCAGCATTTCCGCGCGCGAGCGCAGGAACACCAGGTACAGCTGGCCCTCCTCGCGGGCATCGACCAGGACCAGCTGGTCGTCGTCCTTCAGCTCGTGGAACCCCGGCCCCAGCGTGCGCAGGTTGGCCGGCAGGCTCAGGCTGGACTGCCCCGCCTCCAGTAGATAACCGCGGATGTTCTGGGTGTTCGGCGGCGGTTGCGCCGGCGAGGCGTCGTGGAGCTGCCAGAAATAGGCGGCTTCCTCGCGCAACGCGCTGCTGACCAGGCTGTGCTTGATGACCAGCGACACCAGCCATGCGCCCAGCAGGATGCCCAGACTGGCCAGCACAGCTTGGAGGATGAAGACGATACGTATCTTGCGCGGCAGACCGTGCGGCATTACGGGGTCCAGGGCGGTTCGCCGCGATTATAGGAAAGCGCGCCGTGATTCCATCGTGCAAGGAACCCGGACGACCGGGAAGGTGCCAGGTCGTCGAGGGTCCCAGGGCCCCGCAGGGCCCACTCGGTCATACTGTCGTCACGCGATGCGCTCAGCTCATCGGCTGGGCGATATCGGCGATCCGGTAGCCCGCACTCTGCACCGTGTGCAGCAGCGGGCGATCGAACGGCTTGTCGATGATCTTGCGCAGGTTGTACAGATGGCTGCGCAGGGTGTCCGAATCCGGCAGACCGTTGCCCCAGATCTCGCGCTCGATTTCCTGGCGCGTCACCACCCGGGGCGACTCGCGCATCAGGATCGTGAGCAGACGCAGGCCGATCGGCGACAGCTGCAGCTCGGTGCCCGCACGCGTGGCGCGCATGCTGACCGGATCGAGCACCAGGTCGGCGACCTTCAGCACTTCCGAGCCCACCTGCCGGCGCTCGCGGCGGATCAGGGCGCGCAACCGCGCTTCCAGTTCCTGGATGGCGAAGGGTTTGGTCAGGTAATCGTCGGCGCCAAAGCCCAGACCGGTCAGCTTGTCATCGAGCGTGTCGCGCGCGGTGAGCATCAACACCGGGGTGGACTTGCGGGCGTCGTTGCGCAGCCGGCGGCAGACTTCGATGCCGTCCAGACGCGGCAGCATCAGGTCCAGCACGACCACGTCATAGCTGTTTTCCGCTGCCAGGCGATAGCCGTCCAGCCCGTCCTGGGCGTAGTCGACCTCGAAGCCGCGGCCTTCCAGGTATTCACCGATCATCTCGGAGATGTTGCGGTTGTCTTCGACCACCAGCACCAGGCCGGCGGTTTCCTTTGTCTGACGCATGAGAGTCCCTCTTTCTTCAGCTTTGTGAAACATGCCGCATGGGCAGTGGACGCCGTGTGAAGCCGGTCACGACACAATCAGAGCAGGGGTCTCAGCAGGGGCCAGACGTTGTCCAGCACCCGGGGTTGCGCGGCAGCGGTGGGATGCAGACCGTCGGCCTGCATCGATCCGGGCTGCAGCGCCACCCCCTCCAGCAGGAACGGCAGCAGCGCCACCTTGTGCTGCCGCGCCAGATCGGCATAGACCTGCTTGAGCCGCTGCCGGTAGGCCGGGCCGTAGTTGGGCGGCACGTCGATGCCCAGCAGCAGCACGTTGGCCCCGGCCGCCTGGCTGGCCAGGATCATCTTCTCCAGATTGCCGCGCAGCTGGGCGGGGGTCAGCCCGCGCAGGGCATCGTTGCCGCCCAGTTCGATCACCACCACCGAGGGCCGGTGCTTCTGCAGCAGGCCCGGCAGCCGGGTCAGCGCTCCGGAGGAGGTTTCACCGCTGATGCTGGCATTGATGATCGCCGGCGGCGGTTTGATCTGTTGGTTGACCCGCTGCTGAAGCAGGTTCACCCAGCCCGAGGCCGCCGGGATATTGTGGGCGGCACTGAGGCTGTCCCCGACCACCAGCACCGCATGGCGGGGTTCCGGACCTTTGGCACACGCCAGCAGCGGCCACCACAGCAATGCTGCCAGCACCACGATCCACCCGGCCTGATGCCGCTTCCACTTCGCTCGGTACATTGGAGAATCCTCATCGACAGCCTGTCCCCCCGCAGCGCGCCCGTCGCCATTTCCGCCCACGATGTCGGCAAATCCGCCCGTGGCCCGGAGGGTGAAGTCCACATACTGGACAACATCGGCATGACCGTCCATGAAGGCGAGAGCGTGGCGATCGTCGGCGCTTCAGGTTCCGGCAAGACCACCCTGCTCGGCCTGCTCGCCGGGCTGGACCTGCCCAGCCGTGGCCGCATCACCCTGGCCGGGGAATCGCTGGACACGCTGGACGAGGAAGCCCGCGCGCAGCTGCGCGCGCGCGAGGTCGGCTTCGTGTTCCAGAGCTTCCACCTGTTGCCGGCGCTGACCGCCGAAGAGAACATCGCCCTGCCGCTGGAGCTGGCCGGGCGCGAGGATGCGGCGCGGGTGCGCGAAGTACTCGAGCAGGTCGGCCTCGGCCACCGTGCGCGCCACTATCCGCGCCAGCTCTCCGGTGGCGAGCAGCAGCGTGTGGCGCTGGCGCGCGCGTTCGTTGCACGCCCGCGCATCCTGTTCGCCGACGAGCCCACCGGCAGCCTGGACCAGGCCACCGGCCAGCAGATCAGCGACCTGCTGTTCGCGCTCAACGCCAGCAGCGACACCACGCTGGTGCTGGTCACCCACGACCTGCGCCTGGCCCAGCGGTGCGAGCGCATCTACCGCCTGGATGGCGGCCGTCTGGTCGACGCGTCCGTCGGCACGCCGGCATGAATGTCATCCGTCATGCCGCGCGGGCGCTGCGCCGCGAGTTTCTCGCCGGTGACCTGCTGACCGTGTTCGCCGCGCTGGTGCTCGGCGTGGCGGTCATGACCGCAGTCGGCACCCTGGTCAACCGGGTCACGCTGGCCCTGACCAGCAGTGCCGCCGAGATGCTCGGGGGCGACCTCGGGCTGAGCGCACGTGAGGACGTGCCGGCGCGGTTTGCCGACGCCGCGCGCACGCGCGGGCTGGCGAGCACCCGCATGGTCAGTTTCCCCAGCGTGCTGTTCCACGGCGACGACAGCCAGATGGCCAACATCAAGGCGGTCAGCGCGGGCTATCCGCTGCGCGGCGAGCTGCGCGTTGGACGTGCCCTGCACGATGCCGCCAGCGAAACTGCCGGCACGCCGCCACCGGGAGAGGCCTACGCCGATCCTCGGCTGATGCAGGCACTGGGGCTGAAAATCGGCGATGCGCTGGAGTTCGGCGCCGGGACCCTCACAGTCACCCGCGTGCTGCAGGCCGAGCCGGACACGTCCGGCGAGCTGATGCAGTTGTCGCCGCCGCTGCTGGTCAACCGTGTCGATGTCGACCGTGCCGGCCTGCTCGGTCCCGGCAGCCGCGCCTCCTACCGCATGATGTTCGCCGGGCCGCCCGAGGTGATCGCCGACTTCCGTGCATGGCTGGCGCCGCAGGCCAAGGGCTACCGCATCGTCGGCATCGCCGATACCCAGCGTGGGGTCCGCGGCGCGTTTGACCTCGCGGGCCGCTTCCTGTCGCTGGCCGCCCTGCTGGCGGTGCTGCTGGCCGGCGTGGCCACGGCCCTGGCGGCCAACCGCTTTGCGATGCGCCGGATCGACCAGGTGGCCATCCTGCGCTGCCTCGGCGCGCGCCAGCGCGACATCCTGGCCGCGATGGCGCTGCAGTTGGTGATGCTGGCCATCCCGGCCTGTCTGGCCGGCATCGGTCTGGGGCTGGCCGCGCAGGCCGGGCTGGTGCAGGCACTGGGCGGGCTGGTGCCCAACCGCCTGCCCCTGCCGCAGGCGACGCCCGCGTTGAGCGGTGCCGGCATCGGCCTGGTGCTGCTGCTCGGCTTCGGCCTGCCGCCGCTGCTGCGGCTGCGCGGGGTGCCGCCGATGCGCGTGCTCAACCGCAGTTTCGCCGCACTGCCCCCGAGCTCGTTGCTGGTCTACCTGGCGGCGCTGGCCGCCACGGTGGCGCTGACCGTACAGGCCACCGGTGATGTGCGCCTGGCGGCCTGGGTGCTTGGCGGACTGGCGGCGCTGGCCGCGCTCGCGGGCGGCGTGGGCGCGCTGCTGCTGTGGCTGCTGCGTGGCCTGCAGGGCCGCCTGCGTGGGCGCTGGAAGCTCGGGGTGGCGGCGCTGACCCGGCGCCGCGGGCTGGCAGTGATGCAGTTGGTGGGGCTGTCGCTGTCGCTGTGCGCGTTGCTGCTGCTGTCGGTGGTGGGCCCGGGCCTGCTGGCACAGTGGCGCGACCGCCTGCCCAGCGATACGCCCAATTATTTCCTGATGAACATCCAGCCCGGGCAACGCGCGGCCGTGCTGGCGACCCTGCAGGAGCTGGGCGTGATGGCGCCGGGCATCGAGCCGTTCAGCACCGGCCGCCTGCTGGCCGTCAACGACCGCGCGCCGCAGCGGCAGCAGCGCGAGGACAACAGCAACGACGACGACGATGCCAACCGCCCGGTCAACTTCTCCTGGCGGCGCGATTTCCCGCCAGCCAACCAGCTGCTGGAGGGGCGTTTCTGGGCCGTCGGGAGCACGGCGGCGGAGGCATCGATCGAGCAGGGCTGGGCCGAGCGCTATGGCATGAAACTGGGCGATACGGTGACGCTGCAGATGGGCGAACAGGAACGCCGGTTCACCATCACCAGCATCCGCAAGGCCGACTGGGATTCGTTCCGGGTCAATTTCTTCCTGCTGCTCAACGAGGGCGCGGTGGGCGATGCGCCGTACAACCTGATCACCGCGTTCCATCTGCCGCGCGCGCAGGCGCCGGCGCTGGCGGGCCTGACCCGGGAGCATCCCAACATCTCGCTGCTGGACATCGATGGCATTCTCGAGCGCGTGCGCGAGGTGGTCGATCGGGTGACCCAGGCGGTGCAGCTGGTGATGGGCTTCAGCCTGCTGGCCGGGATGCTGGTGCTGCTGGCGGCGCTCCAGGCCACGGCCGGCGAACGCCGCTATGACAGCGCCGTGCTGCGCACGCTGGGCGCGACCCGTTCCCAGCTGCGTGGGGCGGTGCTGGTGGAGTTCGGGCTGCTGGGGCTGCTGTCGGCGCTGCTGGCGGTCGCGACGGCGGCGGTGCTGGGCAGTGTGGTGGCGCGCCAGGTGTTCGAGCTGCAGCTGAGCCCGCCGTGGGGGCCGCTGCTGGTGGGCGGCGCGCTGGGCGTGCTGCTGAGCATGGCGTCGGGCTGGCTGGGCACGCGGCGCATCCTGCGCACCCCACCGGCGCTGGCGTTGCGGGAGGCCTGACCGGCCAACCGGCGCGGCGGCCGCATGCTGACACACTGCTGCCGCCGCGCCCGGTATCCTGCGCGCCCCCGTTCCCAGAGATCGCCCGGATGCCCGGCACGTCATTCACCGCCTATCTGTACCCCGTGTTGCTGCTGTTGGGCAGCAACATCTTCATGACCTTCGCCTGGTACGGGCACCTCAAGTACAAAAGCGCGCCGCTGATGACGGTGATTCTGGTCAGCTGGGGCATCGCGTTCTTCGAGTACTGCCTGCAGGTGCCGGGCAACCGGCTGGGCAGCGCGGTGTATTCGGCCCCCCAGCTCAAGGGCATGCAGGAGGTGATCACACTCGTGGTGTTCGCGGTGTTCTCGGCGGTGTACCTGGAGCAGCCGTTGAAGTGGAACCACTATGCGGCGTTCTGCCTGATCGTGATCGCCGCGCTGCTGATGTTCAAGGAATAGGACGGGCCGTCTCGGCCGCCACCCCGTAGCGCCGGGCTCTGCCCGGCTGCGCGCGCAGCGCGCTTGGGGTATCGGCCGCGGAACGGAGAGCAGCCGAGCAGAGCTCGGCTGTACGACGGGGCTGCAAGCCGACCGTTGGCCGGCTACGCGCAGCGCGCCTGGGTAATTATCGGCCGCCAACCCGTAGAGCCGGGCTCTGCCCGGCTGCGCGCGCAGCGCGCCTGGGTAACTATCGGCCGCCAGACCGTAGAGCCGGGCTCTGCCCGGCTGCGCGCGCAGCGCGCCTTGGGGTATCGGCCGCGGAACGGAGAGCAGCCGAGCAGAGCTCGGCTCTACGAGGGGGCTGCAAGCCGACCGTTGGCCGGCTGCGCGCGCAGCGCGCTTTGGGGTATCGGCCGCGGAACGGAGAGCAGCCGAGCAGAGCTCGGCTCTACGACGGGGTTGCAAGCCGACCGTTGGCCGGCTGCGCGCGCAGCGCGCCTTGGGGTATCGGCCGCGGAGCGGAGAGCAGCCGGGCAGAGCCCGGCTCTACGAGGGGGCTGCGGTCGGCTTTGCGCGCAGCCCGTGCCCCTGCCCCGCACGGCTCAGCGGGCGGCCTCGGCCGGGGCCGTTTCGACCCACTGGGTGAACACCTTGTCGATCTCGGCGTCCTTGACCTTCCTGCCGTCCTGGATGTCCTGGGCCTGGGTGAACAGCGGGATGATCATCGCCATGCCGTCCAGCGTGGTCTTCAGGTGCACGCCCGGTGCCTGCCCAAGGAAACCGTCCCAGCGCTGGCGCACGCTGGCCCAGTAGCCGGCGGTGGCGCTCCAGTAGTCGTAGGCCGGTTTGAAATCGACGTCGGTGGTCCGGTTGTAGTCGTTGAAACCGAACTCGCGCGCGATCTCCTGCTGGCTGCCATCGGCACCGCGCAGGATCTTGGTGTTGAACTGCTCGTGGGTCCAGCCGTTCGGGGTCAGCGTGTGGCGGTTGACCACGGCCAGCGCGTTGTAGTCGCTGCGTCGGGTGTACTCACGGCGCGGCAGCGGGCGCCAGCTCAGGTCGCTGGTCCAGGTCGCCACGCCATTGTCGTAGGCCCACCTGCCGGTGCCGCAGTAACGCGGCGCATCGCTGACTTCATAGACACACTGCGTCCATGCACCGGCGTTGACCGCAGTCGGAATCGTACGCACCTGCCAGGTCTGGTCGGCGCTGAATTCGAACCGGTGCGGCGCTTCGTACACCCAGTCCTGGCGCCAGTGCTTGGTCACGTGGCCGCTCTTGCCGTCCACCAGCAGGTGCTGCAGGACGATGCGCCGGGGGGAGTCCTCAACCACGATCACCACTTCATTGCCGCCGCTGCGCACAGCCGGCGCGCGCTCGTAGCCGGGCTTGAGCAGCACGGTCTCATCGAAGGCGAAATCGACGATGTACTCACCTTTCATCGCCAGGATGCTGTCGTGGTCGCGCTGCAGGTCGGAGGGCTGGGCGTGGACGACACCGCTGCCGGCAAGCAGCAGCCACGCACCGGCTGTCTGGAATTTCATCTGGAGGTCCCTTCTGGAGTGGCTTGCAAGGTGGATTACAACCGGATCAACGGCGGATCGGCGGGATCGGCGCGCGGCCCGTGGCGGGCGGCGGTGGCGCAGCAGCAGTCATCGACCCACAGCTCGCCTTCGGCGCCTTCGACATCGGCGATGTGGCGGGCGATACCCGCACCCAGCGACGACAGCGGGGCCAGGCTGGCCGCCAGGCCGAGGCCCTCCTCGGCCGCGTGCAGGCGCAGCGCGCACATGCGCCACGGCTCGCCGCCAAGACGTACCGCCAGGCGGCGCCACAGGCGCTCGGCCACGCCGCCATCGCTGATCGGCTCCGGCCGTGCCGGGAAGGCACCCACCAGCCGGTCCCAGGCCAGATAGTCGCTGTCGGGCAGCAGATACAGACGCCAGCAACAGCGGCCGCGGACGTCGACGAAGCACAGGCTTTCGCGGATGCCTTCACTGTCCATGCCTTGGCAGGCGTGGGCGGAAACCGCCCGCTTCCAGCCGCCCAGTTCGCTGCTGTCGGGTCGGTACAGGCACAGCACCGTGCCCAGTGCCGCGAGTTGTCCCGGCGTGGGCAAGGCCCTGGCGGGCAGTGCGTGGGCCAGGGGACGGAAGGCGGACAGGGCTCGGCTCATGGCGGCTACCAGCTCACGGCAAGACTGGCCGACACGGTGCGGCCGGGGTTGGTGAAACGGTCGATCACTGTACTGTTGGTCGCCAGCGTCGAGGTGATACCCGAGTAGTCGATGTAGGTGCGGTCGCCCAGATTGAACACGCCCACGTTGAGCTTGGCACCGGGCGCAACGGTCCAGTGCGCCATCAGGTCGAGCACGCCATACCCCGCCGGCGCGAAGGGCGCGACAGTACCGACCGCCGGCGGCAGGCGATCCTTGCGCCTGGCGAAGGTACCGGCCAGCTCCACGCCCCAGGTATCGCGGTCGAACGCGATGCCGAGCGTGCCGCGCAGCGGGTCGATGGATTCCAGCGGCACATCTTCGGTCTTGTTCTGGCCACGCGACCAGGCCACCGACCCGTTGAGCGACCAGCCGGCCAGCGCCGTGCTCAGCTCGCCGAAATCGACGCCGGCCTTCAGCTCTGCCCCGTAGATGTCCGCATCGGCCACGTTCTGCGACTGGAACACGATCAGGCCCTGGGCGTTGATGCCGACCTGGCGCTGGGACTCGATGAAGTCCTTGTAGTCGTTGTAGTACCCGCTCAGGCTCACGTAGGCGGCCGGGGCGATGAAACGCACACCCAGCTCCAGTCCATCGCTGGTTTCCGGCTTGAGGTCCGGATTGGGAATGGCGGTGTAACCGAACATCACGTTGGTGAAGCCCAGGTTGACGTCGTTGTACGGCGGCGAACGGAAGCCGTGCGCATAGCCGGCGAACAGCGACCACTGGTCGGCGAAGCGCCAGACCATGCCCAGCTTCGGCGACACGCTGGTCTTGGTCAGGCCGGACACGGCCATGCCGGGGTTGTCGGCACCGAAGATGCCGTCCACCTCCGGGCGCAGCTCGTAGTGGTCCACGCGCACGCCCGGCACCAGCGAGACGCGGCCGTCGGCGAAACGCATTTCATCCTGCGCGTACAGGCCCAGCTCGGTGGTCCTGCTGATCGGGAAATCACGCACCGGGAAGGCGTCGGGCAGGATCGTGGTGCTGATCGCCCCGTTGGCGAGGACCTGATAGCCATCGCGCTTCTGGCGGGTTTCGGTCCAGGCGCCATCGAAGCCGTAGGTCAGCGCATGCTCGACCGCGCCGGTTTCCAGGCCCTTGTGGAACACCGCCTGCAGGCCGTACACACGCTGGTCGAAGTTGAACTCGCGGTGGCGCGTGGTGCGGTTGGCGCGGTTCTCATCGGTGCGCTGGGTGGTCTCGCTGTCCTGACGGTACACCTGCCACGACAGGCTGTCGGCGACGCCCATGCCGACGTCGTCCAGCTCGTGGCGGAACGACACGCGCGCACGGGTCTGGTGGTCGCGGGCCTTCATGCCGGTGGTGGTGGTGTGGTCGATCGCCGACAGCACGTTGGTGTCCACGCTGTCTTCGTTGCCTTCCACCGTGAGCTTGAAGCGCTGGGTATCGCTGGGGGCATACACCAGCTTGCTCAGCACGCTGCGGCCATCGCGGTCCTGCGGGTTGGCCGCGGTGCGGGTGCGGTCGTTGCTGCGGACATCGCCGTTGCTCTGGGTTTCCTGGCCCTGGCGATGATTGACGTTGACCATGCCGCTCCAGTGGTCGCCGCCGAAGGCGGTGGTGGCGCTGCCAAGCAGGCCCTGCCAGTCGCCGTCATAGCCGAACTTCAGGCCGACGTAGCTGTTCCTGCCGTCCTTGAGGTAGTCGGCCGGGTCCTTGGTGACGAACGCGACCACGCCGCCCAGCGCGTCGGAGCCATACAGCGAGCTCGCCGGACCGCGCACGATCTCGACCCGCTTGAGGGTTTCCAGATCGGTGAAGTTGCGGTTGGCGTCGGCGAAGCTGCCGATGTCGAACGCCTTCGGCATGGCGATGCCATCGGTCTGGATCAGCACGCGGTTGCCGTCCAGGCCACGGATCCGGAAGCCGCCCAGTCCGAAGCGGGCCGGGCTGCTGGTGACCGACACGCCGGGCTCGTAGCGGACCAGATCCTTGATGTTCTGCGCCAGGTGGTTGTCCAGCTGCTCGCGGTCGATGACATCGACGGTGGCGGCCACGTCGCTCAGCGCGCGCTCGGTGCGCGTGGCGGTGACCTGCACGCGATCGAACTCGCGCGCGTCGTTGACGGAAGAGGGGGCGGCGTCGGCATCGGCATGCGCGGCCATCGGCAGCGCCAGCCACAAGGCGGCGCTCAGGGCAGTCGGTCGGATCGTCATGGGGTGGCGGGAAGCGGCGGGGTGCAGAAGGAGACCCCCGACCCACGCCATCGACCGGAGCCGCCGGCGAGGTGTCGAGGGGGAGAGAGCAGGAGCAGCGCGGGCCCGGGGGGAGGGGCAGGCCCGCGTGGACGGCGCCGGCATTACTTGGTCAGGATCAGCTTGTCGTTGCTGGTATGACGCAGACGGTAGAAGCGGTCGCCGTGCTGGATCAGGATTTCGCGGCGGCCCTTGAGCAGGGCTTCGCTGTCGATCACTTCTTCGGGCGGCACCACGCGTACCGGGCGGTCGCGCAGGGTGAGCGTTTCGGGGCGCAGCAGTACAGCAGCTTGAGTGTTCATCATCGTCTGGACTCGTGCGAGGGACGAGTCAAATGATAATGATTCTCAGTTGACAATCAACAACCATTCTCATTTTGATTGATGGCATTAATGATCGAACCAGTGAGTTCGATTGATCTTATCAATCGAAAGCGGCGTCCACCTGCTGCCAGACGGTCTCGTCCATCGTGTCGAACAGCCGCAGCGCGCCCAGGTTTTCCTGCAACTGCCCCACCCGGCTGGCGCCGAGGATCACGCTGGAGACATTGGGGTTGCGCAGGCACCAGGCGATGGCCAGCTGCGCCGGCGACTGGCCGAGCTGGGCGGCCAGCGCGGTAAAGCGGCGCACCTTTTCCAGCCGCTGTTCGGCCGGATCGCCGAGCACCAGGTCCTTCAGCCAGGCGGTCTGGGCCTGACCGAGCCGCGACTGCGCGTCCACCCCGGCGTTGTACTTGCCGGTCAGCAGGCCCGAGGCCAGCGGTGACCAGATGGTGGTCCCCAGCCCGGCATCGGCGTACAGCGGGGCATACTCGCGTTCGACCCGGTCGCGGTGCAGCAGGTTGTACTGCGGCTGCTCCATCGAGGGGGCGTGCAGATGGCCGGCGCGGGCGATATCCACCGCTTCCTGGATCTGCGCCGCCGACCACTCCGAGGTGCCCCAGTACAGGACCTTGCCCTGCCGGATCAGGGTGTCCATCGCCTGCACGGTCTCGGCGATCGGGGTGTCCGGATCGGGGCGGTGACAGTAATAAAGGTCAAGATAGTCAACCCGCAGGCGCTTGAGCGCGGCATGGCAGGCATCGGTCACATGTTTGCGCGACAGGCCATGCTGGGTCGGGCGCGGGTCATCCACGGCACCGAAGAAGACCTTGCTGGACACGCAGAAGCCGTCACGCGGCAGGCGCAGGTCGGCGATCACGTCTCCCATCACCTGCTCGGCCCGCCCGCGCGCATAGCCCTCGGCGTTGTCGAAGAAGTTGATCCCGTTGTCCCAGGCGGCCGCGATCAGGTTGCGGGCCTCGTCGCGGGCGATCTGATCCCCGAAAGTCACCCAGGCCCCGAAGGACAGGGCGGAGAGCTTCAGGCCGGTGGAGCCCAGGCGGCGGTAGAGCATGCGATTCTCCTGCTGCAGGCCCGCATCCGGGCCGGATAGATGCCCGCTAGTGTAGCCGGCGCGGGCCCGCAAACCCTTGTCGATGCTGGCCGGATCGGCGCCGATCGGCCCGCGCACGCCGCTTTTCCTTGCTCCGCCCCTGCCGCTGCTCTAGGCTTCCCGTTTTTCGCGGCGCCCCAAGGGAAGTCACATGGTCGAAGGTTTGGGCAGGATTGGCTTCGGCCTGTTCGGGTTGGTGGTGCTGATCGGCATCGCCTGGTTGTTCTCGAACAACAAGCGCGCCGTCGACTGGCGCCTGGTGGTCACCGGTATCGCGCTGCAGATCGCCTTTGCGGCGGTGGTGCTGCTGGTGCCCGGCGGCCGCGATGTCTTCGATGCGCTGGGCAAGGGCTTCGTGAAGATCCTGAGCTTCGTCAACGAAGGCTCCGGTTTCATCTTCGGCAGCCTGATGGACACCAGCAAGTTCGGCTTCATCTTCGCCTTCCAGGTGCTGCCGACCATCATCTTCTTCTCGGCGCTGATGGGCGTGATGTACCACCTCAACATCATGCAGATGATCGTGCGCGGCATGGCCTGGGCGATCACCAAGATCATGCGCGTGTCCGGTGCGGAAACCACCAGCGTCTGCGCCAGCGTCTTCATCGGCCAGACCGAGGCGCCGCTGACGGTCCGCCCCTACATCGCCAAGATGACCCAGTCCGAACTGATCACGATGATGATCGGCGGCATGGCGCACATCGCCGGTGGCGTGCTGGCTGCGTACGTGGGCATGCTCGGCGGCAACGATCCGGTGCAGCAGGCGTTCTACGCCAAGCACCTGCTGGCGGCGAGCATCATGGCCGCGCCGGCAACTCTGGTGGTGGCCAAGCTGCTGGTGCCCGAAACCGGCACCCCGCTGACCCGCGGCACCGTCAAGATGGAAGTGGAGAAGACCTCCAGCAACATCATCGATGCGGCGGCGGCCGGCGCCGGCGACGGCCTGAAGCTGGCGCTGAACATCGGCGCGATGCTGCTGGCCTTCATTGCCCTGATCGCCCTGCTCAATGCGCCGCTGACCTGGTTCGGCGAAATCTCCGGCCTGCAGGCGATGATCGGCCGTCCGACCGACCTGTCGACCATCTTCGGCTACCTGCTGGCCCCGATCGCCTGGGTGATCGGTACCCCGTGGGCCGATGCCACCACCGTGGGGTCGCTGATCGGTCAGAAGGTGGTCATCAACGAGTTCGTCGCGTACTCCAAGCTGTCGGAGATCGTGAACGGCCAGGTGCCGGGGATGACCCTGTCGGCCGAAGGACGCCTGATCGCCACCTATGCGCTGTGCGGCTTCGCCAACTTCAGCTCGATCGCAATCCAGATCGGTGGTATTGGTGGTCTGGCCCCCGAGCGTCGCCACGATCTGGCGAAGTTCGGCCTGCGCGCGGTGCTTGGCGGTACCATCGCCACCTTCATGACGGCGACCATCGCCGGCGTGCTGACGCATTTCAGCTGATATCCGTTCATTGAGAAACAGACTTTATGAGTAGCAGTGTCGTCGTTGTCGGCTCCTTCAATGTGGACCATGTGTGGCGTTGCGAATCGCTCCCGGCCCCGGGCGCGACCATCGCCGGGCGCTACAGCACCGGTCCGGGCGGCAAGGGCTTCAACCAGGCCGTCGCCGCACGTCGTGCGGGCGCGCCGACCACCTTCGTGTGCGCGCTGGGTGACGATGCCGGCGGTGCGATGGCCCGTGGCCTGGCCGCTGATGACGGCTTCACCCTGCAGGCCGAAGCCAGCACCGAGCCGACCGGCACCGGTGGCATCTACGTGGACAGCCGCGGCCGCAACACGATCGTGATCGGCCCGGGTGCCAATGCCGCCCTGAGCACCGCCTACGTCGAGCAGCAGCGTGCGCTGCTGAGCGGCGCCAAGGTGGTACTGGCGCAGCTGGAGTCGCCGGTGGAGACCATCGAAGCGGCGCTGGCGATTGCCCGCGAGGCCGGTGCCACCACCGTGCTCAACGTGGCCCCGGCCGACGCCCCGTCCAGCATCGGCCTGCTCAAGCTGGCCGACGTGCTGACCCCGAACGAGACTGAGTTCGCCGCCCTGCTCGGCCGCCATGTGGGCGAGCGCGTGGATGCCAACGACGTGGCCGCGCTGGACGGCGCCAGCCTGCATGCGCTGTGCCGCAAGCTGGTCGGCAACGGCACCGTGGTGGTGACGCTGGGATCGGTGGGCGTGTTCGTGTCGCACGCCGAGGAGAACCTGCGCGGCGACACCCAGCCGTACTACCGGGTGGGCGCCGAGCAGGTGCAGGTGCTGGACACCACCGGTGCCGGCGATGCGTTCAACGGTGCGCTGGTGGCCTCCATCGCCCAGGACCCGGACGCCGCGTTCGCCCGCCATGTGCGCTTCGCCAACCAGTTCGCCGGCCGTTCCACCGAGAAGGAAGGCGCCGCCGCGGCGATGCCGCACTTCACCCCACAGGATGCTGCCACGGCCTGAGCGGCCTGGCGGAACCTGCGGTACTGACCAAGCCGGCGCCCAGCGCCGGCTTTTTCATGGGTCCACCGCGCGCGCCGACAGCGTTGGCCGGATCCTGACAGCCTAAGGCCGGCCTGCGCATTGACCGTCCGGCAGGCCGGATCGACCATCGTGGCCTGCCTCATGGATCGCGTCTGCATGGATGACACCCCCTGGCTGCTGCTGGCGGCCGCAGGCACCGCGCTCGCGGTGCTGCTGCACATCGGCTGCATCATCTTCGGCGCGCGCTGGTACGCGTTCTTTGGCGCGGGCGAACGGATGGTGCGGCTGTCCCGCGCCGGCCATCCCTTCCCCACGGCAATCACCACCGCCATCACCGCGGTGCTGGCGCTATGGACGGCCTACGCCCTCTCGGCCGCGGGCTGGCTGCCGGTGCTCCCCGGCCGTCAGGAAGTCCTGGTGCTGATCATCGCGGTCCTCGGCGTGCGCGGGCTGGCCGGGCTGCTGATCGGACGGGTGCGCCCCGGCTGCAACGGCGCCCGTTTCTGGTACACCAGCTCGGCGGCCTGCCTGACGCTGGCCGGTCTCCATCTGGCCGGCAGCGTGCAGGTCTGGACGCGGCTGTAACCCCCTGCCAACCGCCCACCATCCCGCCGCGCTGGGGGCGGCGGAAGCAATCGTCAAGCATATGCTCATGACCGGAGCGCATCAGGGCCTTCCGGATCGGCCTTAACACTGGCCCGGATCGCGGTCCGGTGCGTGGTTGCCGGCCGGCGGCCGGCACTACAATGCGTGCATGCAGATTGGCCCCTACAACATCCGGCCCAACGTGGTGCTGGCGCCGATGGCCGGTGTCACCGACAAGCCGTTCCGCCTGCTGTGCAAACGGCTGGGTGCGGGCTTGGCCGCCTCGGAAATGACCATCTCCGACCCGCGTTTCTGGACCACCCGCAAGTCGCTCCACCGTATGGACCACGCCGGCGAGCCGGACCCGATCAGCGTGCAGATCGCCGGCACCGAGCCGCAGCAGCTGGCCGACGCGGCGCGTTACAACGTGGACCACGGCGCACAGATCATCGACATCAACATGGGCTGTCCGGCCAAGAAGGTGTGCAATGCCTGGGCCGGCTCGGCGCTGATGCGCGATGAGGCGCTGGTGGCGCGCATCCTCACCGCCGTGGTCGAGGCGGTGGACGTACCGGTCACGTTGAAGATCCGCACCGGCTGGGACTGCGACCACCGCAATGGTCCGCTGATCGCACACATCGCCGAGGACAGCGGCATCGCTGCGCTGGCGGTGCACGGGCGCACCCGCGACCAGCACTACACCGGCAGCGCCGAGTACGAGACCATCGCGGCGATCAAGGCCGCGCTGCGCATTCCGGTGCTGGCCAACGGCGACATCGATTCGCCGCAGAAGGCCGCGCAGGTGCTGGCCCAGACCGGCGTGGACGCGGTGATGATCGGCCGCGCCGCCCAGGGCCGTCCGTGGATATTCCGCGAGGTCGCCCATTTCCTGGCCACCGGCACCCTGTTGCCGCCACCGACCCTGGACGAAGTCCGCGACATTCTGCTGGGCCACCTGCAGGCGCTGCACGACTTCTATGGCGAGCCGCAGGGCGTGCGCATCGCGCGCAAGCACCTGGGCTGGTACGCCAAGGACCGGCCGGAGAACGCCGCCTTCCGCGCGGTGGTCAACCGCGCCGAGGATGCCGCCAGCCAGATCGTCCTGACCACCGACTACTTCGATGCCCTCGCCGCCGGCGAGCCGGTGTCGTCTGCCGCCTGAGCCTGCCGCCATGACCCCGCCGATCACCGCACCGACCTACCTCCACGGCTTCTCCGACACCGAACAGCAGCGGCTGGTCACCCAGTCGCGCCTGTTTGAATCGAGCATTTTCAGCGGCATCGATTACGGTGGCGCCAGGCGCCTGCTGGAAGTGGGCAGCGGCGTCGGCGCGCAGACCGAGATCCTGCTGCGGCGTTTCCCGGAGCTGCACGTCACCGGTGTGGATCTGAGCGAGGCGCAACTGTCCACCGCCGCCACCAACCTGGCCCGCACGCCGTGGTGCAGCGAACGCTACGCGCTGCTGCAGGCCGACGCCGGCAACCTGCCGTTCGGCCCGCGCGAGTTCGACGCCGCCTTCCTGTGCTGGGTGCTCGAACACGTCCCCTCGCCGGCGCGGGTGCTCAATGAAGTGCGCCGCGTGCTGGTACCGGGCTCGCCGGTGTACGTGACCGAAGTGATGAACGCCTCGTTCCTGCTCGATCCGTACTCGCCGCACATCTGGCGTTACTGGATGGCCTTCAACGACTTCCAGTACGACCACGGCGGCGACCCGTTCGTGGGCGCCAAGCTGGGCAACCTGCTGCTGGCCGGCGGCTTCCGCGACGTCCACACCGAGATCAAGACCATCCACCTGGACAACCGCGAGCCGGCCCGTCGCAAGACCATGATCGCGTTCTGGGAGCAGCTGCTGCTGTCGGCAGCCGGCCCGCTGCTGGAGGCCGGCCTGGTCGACCAGGACACCGTGGACGGCATGCGCCGCGAGTTCAGCCTGGTGCAGAACGACCCCAACGCAGTGTTCTTCTTTTCCTTCGTGCAGGCCCGCGCCACGGTGTACTGACGGCCGCGGCCGCTACGCGGACAGCAGCCAGCCGACCAGGCTGAGCACCACCACCCCCGCCAGCAGCGCCCAGATCGCCATGCCACCGCGATCGCCGGCCGCCACGGTGGTGCCCACGCTCTGGATGCGTGCGCCTTCACGCGGGCGCGGTGTCGGCGTGCTGCCCACCTCCAGCGTACCCGTCCCCCGGCGCGGATTGCGCTCGGACAGCGTGTGTTCCATGCGCTGCGCGCGTTCGGGGTCGACGCTGCGCAGCGCCTCCAGCAGCACCTGCTGCTGGCGCCCGCGATCGGGCTGCGCCCTGGCCTTCTGCAGCAGTTCGCGCAGCGGTGCCGCCGGCGGCGTGGTTGACGCTGCCGGGGTCAACTGCACCAGCAGCGCGCGGTACTCCGGTGGCACATCGGCCAGCCGGGTGTAGCGCGTGCCGTTGATCTCCATGCTGAAACGTCCGCTCACGGTGCCTCCTGCCAGCCTGCCTTCGGGGCGATGACGCCGGTCGCGGTCGGTGTGCGCCAGATGCGTTGCCACATCGACGCGAACCGCCGCTCCACCCTCGCCCTGCCCTCCTTCCCTTCATACGCCGGCCGCAGCTGTCGCGGCGTGATTGCCGCCCAGCCGTCGCCCTCGGTCCGCGCCACCGCGAAGGTGAACGTGTAGTCCGGCTCCAGGCCCATGCGCAGGTCGCTGAGCTGCAGTTCGCCGTCCACCACCCGGGCGCGCATGAAGCCGCGGTTGAACCATTGCAGCCGCGCCACGGCCGGCAGAGCCGCCGCCTGGCGCAGCGCCTGCACGTTGGACGGATGGCCGTGGAAAACCATCGGGCCACGGTCTGCGACCAGCGAACGCTCGCCGATCACATAGCCGTTGGGGGTCATCGCCACCACCTGCCAGAGCAGGGTGTTGAATGGCATCGCCACCGAGAACCGGGGGGCGTCGGCCAGGCCCATCGCGGCCAGCGCGCGGTCGGCCTCGCGGTCCACCGTGTGCTTGGCCAGCAGCGACCAGCCCAGATAGCCGCTGCTGAGAACCAGCCCGGCCACCAGCGCGCGCTGCGCCAGCGGCCGCGCGCGGGCGAACCATGCCACCGTACAGCCGATCAGCAGCCACACCGTATAGCCGGGATCGATGATGAAAACGCTGGACCACATGGTCGGCGGCGGGGTGAACGGCCACCACAGCTGGGTGCCATAGACGGTGAACGCATCCAGCAGCGGATGCGTGATCAGCGCCAGCAGGATGGCCCAGAACCAGCGTCCCGGTGCCTCGGCCACCCGCCCCTTGCCGAACCGTTTGAAGCCCCACCATATCAGCGCCGCCACCCACGGCAGCACCAGCAGCGAGTGGCTGTAGCTGCGGTGCTCGGTCATCAGTGCCACCGGGTCGGCGGCGGTCGCCGCCAGCAGCAGTGCATCCAGGTCCGGCAGGGTGCCCAGGGCGGCACCGGCAAGCAGGGCGGCGCGGCGGTGGCCGGCCGGGGCGATGGCGGCGGCGACGGCGCCGCCCAGTACGATCTGGCTTAAGGAGTCCATCGGCCGATGCTAGCAGCCGGACACGCGCGATGCCGCGCGCTCAGGCGGCCTTCGGCAACCGCGCTGTGGCGGCCAGCTCCACCAGCATGTTTCCCTGGTGGTCCAGCAACCGCAGGCTGCCGTCGGGGTCCTCGACCAGCGCGGTCAGACTTTCCACCCAGTCGCCATCGTTGGCGTACACCAGCCCGTCGCGCTCGACCAGCGCGGCGCGGTGGATGTGTCCGCAGACGATGCCATCCAGCCCGCGCCGGCGCACGTCATCCAACCCGGCCTGCACGAAGCGTTCGATGTAGCGCTCGGCGGCGCCGCTGCGCTTCTTGAGAAAGTCCGACAGCGACCAGTAGCGTCGTCCCAACCGCCGCCGGACGGCATTGAGCAGATGGTTGCCGGTGAGGATGCGGTAGTAGAGCCAGTCGCCAAACCGTTCCTGCAGACCGCCGAAGTGGGTGATGCCATCGTAATCGTCGCCGTGGACCACCAGCAGCCGGCGCCCGTCGGCGGTGACGTGGATCACCCGCCGGCGGACCTGCATGGCCGGCAGCATCAGCCCGCACGCACGGCGCAGCGACGCGTCGTGGTTGCCCGGAATGTAGATGATCTCCGTGCCGGCACCGCGCAGCGCGTGCAGGGCCTGGATCACGTCGCTGTGGGCGGGCCGCCAGCTCGCCCGCCGGTGCGCCATCCACCACAGGTCGATGATGTCGCCCACCAGGTACAGCCGCTCGCAGCGCAGCTCGGCCAGGAACCGCGCCAGCTCGGTGGCGTGGCAATGGCGCGAGCCCAGGTGCACGTCGGAGAGAAATACCGCGCGCCGGTGGGGTGGCAGGCGCGTCAGCGCCTTCATGCCGGCAGCCCTGCCTGGCGCAGGTAGCGTTTGCGCTTGTGCGGGCGGATCGCGTGCAGATCCACTTCGATCAGGCCGTCGATCGAATCGCTGAAGTCCGGATCGACGCCGAAGGCCAGGAAGCGCGCGCCGCCGGGTTCGGCCAGCTCGGTGTACTGGCGGTAGAGGGTTGGCACGCCGGTGCCGAGCGCAGCCAGATTGGCCTTGAGCACGTCGAACGCGGCCGTCGCATCCAGGTCACCAAAGCACGGCGGCGCGGCGAAGTACTGGAACGGCCGGTGGGAGGCCACCAGCCCCGCCTCGCCACCGAAGTAGCGTTGGTAGTACGCCACCAGCTGCTCGCGGGCGTCCTGCGGCAGCGCGGCGCTGATCGAGACCGCGCCGAACAGGTAGCGGATGCCGGGCCGGCGCTGCAGATACGCGCCGATGCCCTGCCACAGGTAGTCCAGGCTGCGGCTGCCCCAGTAGTCGGGCACCACGAAGCTGCGGCCCAGTTCGAGTCCTTCGGCGATGCGGGGGATGGCGTCGTCGGAGTAGCGGAACAGCGACGCGCTGTAGAGCCCGGCCAGGCCGCGCTGCGCGAGGGCCTGGGCGCCGCGCATGATCCGGTAGGCCCCGGCGATGCGCTGCGCGGCACCGTCCCAGATCACGATGTGCTGGTAGTCCAGGTCGAAGGCATCCAGGTCGCTGCTGCGGCCGGTGCCTTCGCCGACCCGGCGGAACGTCAGCTCGCGCAGTCGTCCCAGCTCCAGCAGCAGCGCGCACCCGGTGCTGCAGCGGGCCAGCAGGATCTGCTTGCCATCGGCGGTCTGCCCGAGCACCTCGGCCGCGGCGATCGCGGCGGCCACCCGCGAGGGCGCGACCGGTGCGGCGAGCGGCTCGGGGCCGGCACCACCGGCCGGCGTGGCCTCAGCCTGCCGCCCCAGCGCGTACAACGCACGTCGCACCGCCAGCAGTTCGCTGCGGGTGTCGCCCTGCCCCAGCTGCATGGGCGTGCCGATGCGCAGACGCAGCGGCCGGCCGCGATGGGCGAACATCTCCCGCGCCAGCAGCAGCGTTGCAGCCGGTTTGAACACGGTGGACACGCCATAGAACAGGGCCGAATTGCGCGCGTCCACCCGGATCGGCAGCACCGGGGCCGCCGCGTCCCGTGCCAAGCGCACGAAGCCGCGCTGCCAGCGGCCATCGCGGATCCCGCGCAACGACAGCCGCGACACTTCCCCGGCCGGAAACACGATCACGCACTGGCCCGCCGCCAGCGACTGCCCCACCGCCTGCACGCTAGGTCGCTTCGCCGTGCCGCCAAGGATGCGGACCGGCAGCAGCAGGTCCTGCAGGGGCTCGATGGCAGCCAGCAGATCGTTGGCCACGATCCGTACGTCGTGCCGGATGCGCCCGACCGCGTCCAGCAGGGCCAGCGCGTCCAGCGCACCGGAGGGGTGGTTGGCCACGATCAGCAGCGGGCCGGTGGCGGGAATCCGCGCAAGCTCGACGTCCTCGACCCGATAGCGGCCGCCCAGGAAGTCCAGGCCGGCACTGACGAAGCCAAAACCGCGCAGGCCGGCGCTGCGCTGCAGGAACGCCTCGATCCGGTCCAGCTGCGACCAGCGCCCCACGCTGCGCAGCAGCGGCCTGGCCAGACGGGCCCGAGGGCCGTGGAACCACTGCGGATACCGCTCCTGGAGGCGCTGCTCGAACTGCTGCATGGCGTGCTCACTCATGCCCGGCGGCCGGATTGGCCGAAAGCGTGGCCCGCAACGAAGGCAGCGTGATGGCGGTTTGGCGGCAGATCGATGACGGCCGGCCCGTGCAGGGCCGTGGATTTGTCACGCTGGTGGAACACTGGGCGGTGACGCTGGGCCCCAATGGCGTCACAGCGGGCCCTGCGACGGGCACACCGGCTTAACCTCGGGCAACTCCGGCTGGCGCACAATGCATCAGCGCGACTTGCCGTGTATCATTCGCGCCCATCTTTCCATCCGAATCAAAGGATATTACGCCTGATGTCCAGCTACCTGTTCACCTCCGAATCGGTCTCCGAAGGCCATCCGGACAAGATTGCCGACCAGATCTCCGATGCGGTGCTGGACGCGATCCTGACCCAGGACAAGCGCGCCCGCGTGGCGTGCGAGACGATGGTCAAGACCGGCGTGGCGATCGTGGCCGGTGAAATCACCACCAGCGCCTGGATCGATCTGGAAGCCCTGACCCGCAAGGTGATCCTGGACATCGGCTACGACAGCTCCGACGTGGGCTTCGACGGCGCCACCTGTGGCGTGCTGAACCTGATCGGCAAGCAGTCCCCGCACATCGCGCAGGGCGTGGATCGCAAGAAGCCCGAAGAAATGGGCGCCGGCGACCAGGGCCTGATGTTCGGCTATGCCACCAACGAAACCGACAGCTACATGCCGGCCGCGATCCACCTGTCGCACCGTCTGGTCGAGCAGCAGGCCAAGGTCCGCAAGAAGAAGAACTCGCCGCTGTCCTGGCTGCGTCCGGACGCCAAGAGCCAGGTCACCCTGCGCTATGAAAACGGCGTGGTTTCGGCCATCGACGCGGTTGTCCTGTCGACCCAGCACGCCCCGGGCGTCAAGCAGAAGGACCTGATCGAGGCCGTCCGCGAAGAGATCATCAAGCCGGTGCTGCCGGCCAAGTGGCTGCACAAGGGCACCAAGTTCCACATCAACCCGACCGGCAAGTTCGAGATCGGCGGCCCGGTGGGCGACTGCGGCCTGACCGGCCGCAAGATCATCGTCGACACCTACGGCGGCTGGGCCCGTCACGGTGGTGGCGCCTTCTCGGGCAAGGATCCGTCCAAGGTTGACCGTTCGGCCGCCTACGCTGCCCGCTACGTCGCCAAGAACGTCGTGGCTGCCGGCCTGGCCGACCGTTGCGAAGTGCAGGTCTCCTACGCCATCGGCGTGGCCGAGCCGACCTCGATCTCGGTCACCACCTTCGGCACCGGCAAGATCAGCGACGACAAGATCGAGAAGCTGATCCGCAAGCACTTCGATCTGCGCCCGTACGGCATCATCAAGATGCTGGACCTGATCCACCCGATGTACCAGCAGACCGCCGCCTACGGCCACTTCGGCCGCAAGCCGAAGGAATTCAGCTACACCGACGGTGCCGGTGAGCTGGTCAACGCGACCGCCTTCTCCTGGGAGAAGACCGATCGCGCCGCCGCCCTGCGCGCGGATGCGAAGCTGAAGTAAGAAATGGGCCGCCAACGCGGTCCACTTCCTGCGGGTGGAGCCGACCGTTGGTCGGCTGCCCCTCAAACGACGGGCCGCGAAAGCGGCCCATCGTCGTTTCAGGCGTCCGATCGCCGGCTACAATCGGCCAATGACCACCGAATTCAAATCCAACCAGCTGTCGATGACCGTGCTGATGTCCCCGGAGATGGCCAACTTCTCCGGCAAGGTCCACGGTGGCGCGGTGCTGCGCCTGCTCGACCAGGTCGCCTACGCCTGCGCCAGCCGCTATGCCGGCCGCTACGTGGTGACCCTGTCGGTGGACCAGGTGATGTTCCGCCAGCCGATCGCGGTGGGCGAGCTGGTCACCTTCCTGGCCTCGGTGAACTACACGGGCACCTCCTCGATGGAGATCGGGGTGAAAGTGGTGGCCGAAGACATCCTCAAGCGCAGCGTGCGCCACGCCAACAGCTGCTTCTTCACGATGGTGGCGGTGGACGACGAGGGCAGACCGACCCCAGTGCCGCCGCTGCAGCTGGAAACCAGCGACGAGCGCCGTCGCCATGCGGCCGCGCTGATCCGCCGCCAGCTGCGCGAGGAAATGGAACAGCGCCATCTGGAACTGCTGGCGTCCAACCCGCCCAGCCATTCGTAGCCTCCGGCGCTGCTTTCGCCTACCCGGTGTTCTGCACGCCCTGCGACACGCCGTTGACGCACGCCACCAATGCGCGCAGCACGTCGTCATCGTCACCGCCGCTGTCACGCCAGCGCCGCAGCAGGTCCACCTGCAGCACGCTGATGGGATCGACGTAGGGGTTGCGCAGGCGGATCGACAGCGCCAGGCGCTGGTCGTGCTGCAGCAGTTCGTCCTGCCCGGTCAGCGCCAGGATCAGCGACCCGGTCAGCGCCAGCTCGCGCTGGATCTGCGGGAAGAACACCCCGTGCAGCGGGCCGGACAACCGCGAGAACTGCTCGGCGATGGTGATGTCGCCCTTGGACAGCACCATCGCGATGTCGTCCAGGAAGGTACTGAAGAACGGCCAGTCACGCGCCATCTCCTGCAGCGTGGCCTCGTGCCCGGCATCGATCGCCGCCTGCAGGCCACTGCCCACGCCATACCACCCCGGAATCACCGCCCGCGCCTGGCTCCAGGCGAAGACCCACGGAATCGCACGCAGGTTGGACAGCGCGGCGTCCTCGCCCAGCCGCCGCGACGGGCGCGAGCCCAGCGTCATCCGTTCGATCACATCGATCGGCGTGGCCTGGCGGAAGTACTGCATGAAATTCTTCTGGCCAACGAAGGCGCGGTAGGCCTCGGCACTCCTGGCCGCCACCAGGTCCATTACCGGCCGCCACTGCGCCTCGCGCGGTTCCGGCGCACGCGGACGCAGGCTGGACCGCAGCACCGCCCCGGTGGACTGCTCCAGCGAACGCAGCGCCAGCGCGCGGATGCCGTACTTGCGATGGATCACTTCGCCCTGCTCGGTCACGCGCAGGCGGCCATCGATGCTGCCGCGCGGCGAGGCGTCCACCGCGTGGGTGGTCTTGCCGCCGCCGCGGCTGATCGACCCGCCGCGACCGTGGAAGAAGGTCAGCCGGATGCCGCTGTCGGCCGCCACCTCCAGCAGCTCCACCTGCGCACGCTGCAGCCCCCAGCGCGAGGCGGCGATGCCGCCGTCCTTGCCGCTGTCGGAGTAGCCCAGCATCACCATCTGCACATCGCCGCGGGCGGTCAGGTGCGCGCGGTACACCGGGTCGGCCAGCAGGTCCCGCAGGGTATCGGTGCCACGCTTGAGATCATCGACCGTTTCAAACAACGGCGCGATGTCGAGCGGTACCGCCCCGGCGTCATCCACCAGACCGCCGCGCCGCGCCAGCGCCAGTACCGCCAACACATCGCTGCGGTCGTGCGCCATCGAGATGATGTAGCTGCCCAGCGCATCGGTACCGTGCCGATGGCGTGCGTCGGCCAACGCGGCGAACACCGCGTCCAGGCGTGCGCCGCCGTCGTCGGTACTGGCCGGCAGCGCCTGCTCACCGCTGGCGAACGGTGCCAGCCGCGCCGCACGGGCTACCGCGTCGGCGGCGTCCCAGGCCTCCTGCCCATCCAGCACGCTGGCCAGCGCGCGGCCATGCACGCTCGATTCCTGGCGCACATCCAGCCGCGCCAGATGGAAGCCGAAGGTGCGCACTCGCCACAGCAGGCGGCGCACCGCGAAGCCGCCGGCATGGTCGCCCTTGTTCGCGTGCAGGCTGTCCAAGATCAGCGTGAGGTCGTCTTCCAGCGCCTGCGGTGAGGCATACGCACCTGTGGCGTCATCGAGGGTGGCCTGCACGCGGGCGCGCATGCGGTCATTGAGCAGGCGATAGGGCATGTCGGCATGACGCGGACGCGAGGTGACCTGCGGCAGCAGTTCCCGGTAGTGCGCCACCCGTGCCTGCAGCGCATCGCTGACCGCCACCCGTTCGGTGGACTGGCTGAGCAGGCTGGCCAACTGCAGCAGGTCCTTCTGATAGCGCCCCAGCACCGCCTGGCGCTGCGCATCGAGCGTGGCGCGGATGGTGCCGGCATCCACGTTCGGGTTGCCGTCCATGTCGCCGCCCACCCAGGTGCCGAAACGCAGCAGGCGGGGCAGCGGCAGGTCCTCGCCGTAGGTATCGAGCAACGCCTGCTGCAGCGATTCGTACAGCACCGGGATGACCCGGTACAGCACCTGCACCAGATAGAACCCGACATGCTCGCGCTCGTCCTCCACGGTCGGGCGTACCGGCGAGGAATCGGTGGTCTGCCACGAGGCGGTCAGCGCCATGCGGAAGCGCGCGGCATCGGCGGCCGCTTCGCCCGGCGTGCGTTGGCCATCCAGGTTGTCGACCAGGCTGGCGACCATCAGCTGCTCTTTTTCCAGCAGCGCGCGGCGAACCGCTTCGGTGGGATGCGCGGTGAACACCGGCTCGATGTCGATGCGTGGCAGCCAGTCCGCCAGCTCGGCCAGGGTCACGCCCTGCGCCTTGAGTTTCTGCAGCGCGTCCTGCAGGCCATCCGGCTGCGGCGCGGTGGTGCCGGCGCGCTGGTAATCGCGACGGCGGCGGATGCGGTGCACGCGCTCGGCGATGTTGACCACCTGGAAGTAGGTGCTGAATGCCCGGACCATCGCTTCGGCGCGCGCTGGCGGCAGGCCGGTCAGTGCATCGTTGAGGTCGGACAGGGGGGCGTCGCTCTCGCGCCGGGCGATGGCGCGCGTGCGCACCTGTTCCACGTCCTCGTAGAACTGCGTGGAGACCTGCTCGGCGAGCAGGTCGCCGACCAGTGCGCCAAGCCGGCGTACGTCATCGCGCAGGGGAATATCGGGAGTGGCAAATACGATGCTGCTGCGGTACTCGTTCATCTGCGACGCACTGGCCTCGGGAACGGAATCCGATCCAGCCTACCGCAGAACAATGGTTTCATCTGGTAGTGCCGGCCAGCGGCCGGCACCTCCCGTGATCCTGTGTTTCATTCGCCGGCCGGTACGTTGCCCTCGGGCTCCATACCGGCCGGCGGCCGTTGCCCGTGGCGTCAGCGCTTCTTCTTGATCGGCTTGCCCGGCCCGATGGTCTTTTCCAGCCAACGCTCGCTCTCGGCCAGCATGGTCATGACCGATTCGCGCGCGCGGTAGGCATGCGATTCGTTCGGCAGCATCACCAGCCGTGCGTCGCCGCCCAGGCCCTTCACCGCAGCGAACATGCGCTCGCTCTGGATCGGGAACGTGCCGGAGTTGTTGTCGTCAACGCCGTGGATGAAGAGGATCGGGTCCTTGATCCTGTCGGCGTAGTTGAACGGCGACATCTTCTGGTAGACGTCCTGCGCCTGCCAGTAGTTGCGCTCCTCGGCCTGGAAACCGAACGGGGTCAGCGTGCGGTTGTAGGCGCCACTGCGGGCGATGCCGGCCTTGAACAGGCGCGTGTGCGCGAGCAGGTTGGCGGTCATGAACGCGCCGTAGGAATGGCCGCCGATGGCGATGTGATCGCGATCGGTCACGCCACGGCGCACCACTTCATCCACCGCTGCTTCGGCGTTGGCGATCAGCTGCGGCAGGTAGGTGTCGTTGGGTTCCTTGTCACCTTCGCCGATGATCGGCATCGACGGGCTGACCAGCACCGCATAGCCCTTGGCCAGGAACGCCTGCGGGCCCCAGTAGCTGATCGCGTTGAAGCGATACGGCGAATCGGTGACCTGGCTGGCAGCCGCAGCGGTTTTGAACTCGCCCGGGTAGGCCCACATCAGCAAGGGCAGCGGGCCGTCCTTCTTCGCGTTGTAGCCCGGCGGCAGCATCAGCGTCGCGGTAAGGTCCACGCCATCGTTGCGCTTGTAGCGGATCTGCTCCTTGCTCACCCCACGCAGCTGCGGCAGCGGGTGCTGGAAGCGGGTCAACGCGCGCGGCGCGGCGCTGGCATCGGACAGCGACTGCACGTAGAAGTTGGACGGCTCGTCAGGCGATTCGCGGGTCAGCAGCAGCGAGGTGCCTTCCTGGTCGAGCAGCGCCTGCGGCAACGCATAGGACGGCGCCTGCGAGTGGAACAGACGGGTGGTCTGCCGGCTCTCCAGGTCCAGACGATCAACGAACGGACGGTCGCCTTCCGGCGATGCGCCCTGCCCGATCAGGAAGATGCTGCGGCCATCGGCACTGACCTGCAGGCGCGCGCGCCCGTTGACGTCGCGCACCATCGCCGGGCGACCCGGGTCGTTGTAGCGGTCCTGCGAAGACCGGGCCGACAGCAGTTCCGGCGCCTTGTCCGGCTGGTCCGGCGCGATCCGCCACTGCTTCACCTCGCGGCTCTTCCACCACGATTCATTGAGCAGCGCCAGATCACCACGGCCCCACTGGATGCCGGCATAGCGGCTGCCCAGCTGCGCCACGGTGACCGGCGGCCTGTCGAACGGCGCGGCCTGCATCAGCACCGCGTCGCGCACCTTGGCCTCGCGAGCCGGATCGCCGCCGTCCTGGGCCTCGGCCCAGACCAGGGTGGCCGGTGCGTCGGCGCGCCAGCTGATGCTGCGCACACCGGTCGGCACGGCGTCGTTGCCGGTCGGCAGGCCTTCCACCAGCGGCAGGGTGCTGACGGTGTGCTGCAGCGAGCCGTCCTGCGCGGACAGCACTTCGATGCGGCGGGCGAAATCGTCGGCCGGCACCAGATAGGAGTACGGGCGCAGCACGCGCTCGGCGAGCAGGTGACGCCCATCCGGCGACACGCTCACATCCAGGTACACCCCGGCGGTGGACAGCGGTGCGGCCTCGCCGTTGAGGGCCACGCGTGCCGGCTGCGCGCTGGCGTAGTAATCGAACAGGCGCGCATCGGCCTCGTTCTTCAGCAGGTCCTGGTAGGTACGGATCGAGCGCACGCCCGCATCCGCATCGGTCTGCTGGATCGCCGGGCCGGTCGGGATGCTGCCGGCGGCCGGTGCGGGGCCCTGGCCCTTGAGCTGCTGCATCACCAGCAGGCCGCGGCTGTCGGGCAGCCAGCTGTAACCATCGCCCATCACCGTGTTGAGATCGGCAAGCAGGCGTCGCGCCGACCCGGCCGCGACATCCACGATCCACAGTTCATTGGCACCGGTGGGGGCGTGCACCTGGTTGAACGCCAGGTACTTCTGGTCCGGCGACCACGCCAGCGTGGCGATCGACAACGGCTGCGGCAGGCCGCTGATCTGGCGCTCCCTGCCATCGGCCACGTTCAGCAGCCACAGCTTGTCGCCGAAGCTGAAGCGGCTGGACGAATGCGTGGCCGGGTTGATGCGCAGGCCGGCCAGCTTCAGTTCGGGCTGGGCGACAACGCTGATCGAGGGCAGCGGCGGGGTCTGCAGCATGGCCGCGATGTCGCGGCGCGGCGACAGGCTCAGGGTCGGCGCACGCGGTGCGTCCACCACGGCCTGCAGGGCGGCCGACGGCAGCTCGTAGCCCTGCTCGCCCTTGGCGGCCGCCACCTGCTGGGTGTGGGTCTGGGCAGCGGGCGCGGCCAGACCCAACGGGGCCACCGCAAGCAGTGCCATGCCCACGATCAGGCTGCCCCAGCGCGCGCGGCGCTGGCGATCATTGCGTGTCATCTTCGATCCCTATGTTGGTGCAAACCTTGGACCTTAACAGCCGCGCGCCGATCGCCCCCCTGCCGATGGTTGGGGGCCGGGACCGATTCATGCCGACCGCCCCTGCCGCGATATAATGGGCGACCCTCCACCGAGGGGCGCTGCGACCGTTCCGGACCCTGTCCGGCCGGCCAGGCTCGGTGGCCAGGATTGGTTCCAACGGCGCCCGGCGAATGCGAGTCCCCTCGGACCCGCAACTACCGGAGCTTACGAATGAACGTTGTTGCCAAGACCTTCTCGACCGAAGGCGACTACAAGGTCGCCGATATCTCGCTGGCCGATTGGGGCCGCAAGGAACTGGATATCGCCGAGCACGAAATGCCGGGCCTGATGTCGATCCGCCGCAAGCACGCCGCCACCCTGCCGCTGAAGGGCGTGCGCGTGACCGGCTCGCTGCACATGACCATCCAGACCGCCGTGCTGATCGAAACGCTGAAGGACATCGGCGCCGACGTGCGCTGGGCCTCGTGCAACATCTTCTCCACCCAGGACCATGCCGCCGCGGCGATCGCCAAGTCCGGCACGCCGGTGTTCGCCTGGAAGGGCGAGTCGCTGGAAGAGTACTGGGACTGCACCCTGGACGCGCTGACCTTCACCCTGCCCGACGGCACCCTGACCGGCCCGGAGCTGGTGGTGGACGACGGCGGCGACGTCACCCTGCTGATCCACAAGGGGTATGAACTCGAAAACGGCAGCACCTGGGTCGACGAGAAGGCCGCCTCGCACGAAGAACAGGTCATCAAGAACCTGCTCAAGCGCGTGGCCAAGGAGCGCCCGGGTTACTGGGGCCGTGTGGTCAAGGACTGGAAGGGCGTCTCCGAAGAGACCACCACCGGCGTGCACCGCCTGTACCAGCTGGCCCAGGCCGGCACCCTGCTGATCCCGGCGATCAACGTCAACGACTCGGTCACCAAGAGCAAGTTCGACAATCTGTACGGCTGCCGCGAGTCGCTGGCCGACGGGCTCAAGCGCGCGATGGACGTGATGCTGGCCGGCAAGGTCGCCGTGGTGTGCGGCTACGGCGACGTGGGCAAGGGCTGTGCCGCCTCGCTGCGCGCCTACGGCGCCCGCGTGGTGGTCACCGAGATCGATCCGATCTGCGCCCTGCAGGCCGCGATGGAAGGCTTCGAGGTCAACACCATCGAATCCACCCTGGGCCGTGCCGATCTGTACGTCACCACGACCGGCAACAAGGACATCATCCGCATCGAGCACCTGAGCGCGATGAAGGACCAGGCCATCGTCTGCAACATCGGCCACTTCGACAACGAGATCCAGGTCGACGCGCTGGTCAGCTACCCGGGCGTGCAGCAGATCAACATCAAGCCGCAGGTGGACAAGTACGTGTTCCCCAACGGCAACGCGATCTTCCTGCTGGCTGAGGGCCGCCTGGTGAACCTGGGCTGCGCCACCGGCCACCCGAGCTTTGTGATGTCCAACTCGTTCGCCAACCAGACCCTCGCCCAGATCGACCTGTGGGCGAACAAGGACCGCTACGAGAAGAAGGTGTACCTGCTGCCCAAGCACCTGGACGAAGAAGTGGCCCGCCTGCACCTGGAGAAGATCGGCGTGAAGCTGACCACCCTCACCCAGGAACAGGCCGACTACATCGGCGTGCCGGTGGAAGGTCCGTTCAAGCCGGATCATTACCGCTACTGATCGGGCTGGATCAACATAGGCTTTGAAAGAAGCAATGGGCGCCTTCGGGCGCCCATTATTCTTTTCCGCTGCCGAGAAAGCTCAGGCCCTCGCCGCAGCAGACGACGCCCGCATGAGAGAAATCGCCCGAAGGAGCTTTGAAGTGAGCACCTTCGCACGAGATCTACTCCGCCTTCGACGTCTTACAAGAACTGATTCATAGGCAGATCCGGTCTTTAGTGCTACCAGACGCCGCTCGATACTGATTGCTCGTTCCTTCGTGCCAGGCTGCAAGCGCTCAGCCTCACGAAACTGGCCAACAAGCGCCTGTGCCAAGAGAATCGCGCGCTCTCGATTCGTCTCGCGACGCAACGCCCTACTAAAAATCCGCATCTTGTTCTGACGAACAAAAGGAATGGAGGTACCAGCCTCACTGACTGCGACTCCAGTGATCAGCTTCACTTCTCCAGCAGCAAAGCAAACTACTTTATGGCCTTTAAATCCGTGCCTGGCGAGCATTTTCACAACACTCTCCGCCGCCCGATGATCAGCGTGCTCCCCAGAAAAGAACATGTCGTCGACATAAAGCGAAAAACGTAGCCCGCGTGCCACTGCAAATAGCTCGATCCGCTCGAACATCTCCTGACAAGCAAAGAACGAAAGGATAGGACTTACAGCAGAGCCGGTCGGAAGCACGCCCTTATATGTACATATGTCTGCAATGAACGATGCAAGATCATGGGAACACATCAGTCTCTTCTCAAAGAAGGACTTGATCATCGATCTCTTGACACTTGGATAGAAATCTTTGATGTCCACTTTGCAGCCAGGCGCATCCCAAGCATGCACCAGCGCATTCGTTAGATATGAACAACCCTTCGTCGCGGAATGCAAATAAAGTGGACGCTCAATTCGCGCCAAAAGTTCAGCAATACGTCGATGAATGACAGACAGGACGACTTTTGGCTGCTGCACGACCCGCGATTTACGGGCAGGAAATCCGGCAATCTCATCAACTCGCTTTTGCCTGGTCGACCAAATTTTGAAGTTATCCTCACCGAACCTCGAGAGAAACTTCAGATCGGCAAGCTCAATCTTCAAGAGTTCAGCGAGCTTCTTCTTGGATGACAGCCCAAAGAGCGGCGAAGAATTTGCCGCATACCTTTTCTCGACTGCTCTACCTGCCACCGAAAATCCCTGCGACGAAGACAAAAAACAAGACTGGAAATCAATAAATAGAGGAAGCGAGGGTTAGCTCAAGTCAGTGAAGATTTCGCAGAACATTGCTGAGATCCTATTGACCTTGTAAGCCCAATAGAGAAAATCAGTAGCGCGACGAATTTTTTTAACCAAACCGAGCAGCTTGCGATTGGAACTAGTAAAAATATTATTAGACATGGTAAAGCTCCGTAGTTGAGGCACTTATTCAGAAGAAAAATTCAACTGAACAGCGGTGCTGTCGACGTCAACTACAAATCCATGCTTAACGGGGTAACCGCAAGCCATCCCCTCACAACCAACCCCGTCTTCTTGTCGGAAGACGGTCTATGTCGCCAGATTCGCTCATCGGTCATCGATCCGAGGACGGATGGCCGCGACGCGCTCTAAACGTTTTGGGGGTTAACCCCCCACAGCGGGATAACTTAGTAAACCGCCCTTTACTACTTTGCCGATTCACCCTTCACCTAGTTCTTGATGCGAAGGATCTTATAGACATGCGACGCATGTCAACATCCTCTATGTAGCTCTCGGCTAGAAAATGGTGTCCACATACCGTCAATATATTGACGCGCGAAGGCGGCAGCACGCGCTAACAATCAGCTGGCGGCGTAAAATGGAGAAGCTGATGAGGGCTCACGATACTCTGAGTCAAATCGGCGGATCTGCCCTGCGCTAGCATGTCTCCATGACCCCGGCCATCAACCTGCTCAAGAAGCTTGGCATCGCCCACCGCGTGCTGTCCTACACGCATGACCCCACGGCCGACTCCTACGGTGGCGAAGCGGTACAGCAGCTCGGGCTGGACCCCGCCCAGGTGTTCAAGACCCTGCTCGCCAGTACCGACACACACGAACTGCTGGTGGCGATCGTGCCTGTCAGCGGCACGCTCGATCTGAAGGCGCTGGCCGAGGCAGCCGGTTGCCGCAAGTGCGGGATGGCCAAGGTCGACGAGGCGCAGCGCGCCACTGGCTATCTGGTGGGCGGGATCAGCCCGCTGGGGCAGAAGAAGCGGCTGCGCAGCTTCGTGGACGCCAGCGCGGCGGCGCTGCCCACCGTGCACGTCAGCGCCGGACGCCGTGGACTGGAAGTGGCCCTGGCCCCGGCGGACCTGCTGCAGCTCACCCACGGCGCGTATGCACCGATCGGCAGATCGGCATGATCGGACGCCTGTTCGAGCGCCTGATGGGGGCGTCCCTGCCGACGCTGCAGGAAGGTCGCCCAGGCACTGCCCTGCTGCAGGCGCTGGGCAGTGGCGATTACGGCCGGTTGCGCACGGCGGCCGCCACCGTCGCCCTCACCCGCGATGCGGGTGTGCTGGACGACCTGGTTGCACAGTTGCCCTACGTGGAGGCCGCCCGGGCGCGCTACACCATAGACCCCAGGTGGATCCGCGAACACTACGAACTGGACTTCGTGCTGCGCAAGCTGCGCCACTGGCGTGACGGCAGTGGATGCCTGTGCCAGCTGTATCCGCACTGGATGCATTATCAGCCCGGCCGCGAAGTCGCCAGCGGCCACGTGCTGCCCCTCGCCACCGGCGTGGCCGACGGCGGCTGGGGCGATACGCTGGACGCCACCTGCACTGTATGCGGGCGGGGATGGCGCTGCACCGACCGCGAGTACCACGCGCCGTGGTGGGAATGGACCCCACGTCCACCTGCGTAGGCGGGCGCTACTCCAGGTTGTAGGTCACGGTACCGGGCATCACGCTCATGCCCGGCGCCGCGAGACCGGGCCGGGTCGGTTCGAACCGCCAGGGCGCCGTCTGCGCCACCGCCGCCTCATCGAGAACCTCATGGCCGCTGGACGTCGCCAGCACGGCCGCCCTCACCCGTCCGGTGCCATCGACAAGTGTTCTGAGCACGGTCCGGCCCTGCAGTCCATCGCGCTGCGCCTGCGCCGGATAGCGGAAGGACATGTTGTGCAGCCGGCCCCAGAACCGCTCTCCCGTCGGCAACAGCGGCTTGCCGGCAGGCAGTGCGCAGCGCGCCGGCAGCGTCGCCTCTGCTGCCAGCCCGACCTGCGGGTCCGGCTTCAGCGTCATTGCGCCCTTGCAGGCGATCTGTGCGATCGCCTCGAGCATGCGTTGCTGGCGTTCCAGGGCGGATGCCGTGTCCGCCTCGATGCGGATGACACACTGCCCGGCCTGCGGCTGCGCGACCAGGCGGTTCACCTGGGCGTCCTGGATGGGCGCCAGGTCCGTCAATCCGCCGCACGGGCCACTGCGGTTGACGCCGGCTGCCTGCACCGGCACGCACATCGCCACGGCCATTGCTCCCAGCGCGATCGCGCCCGTCATCCGTGCCTGCATTGTCTGCGCTCCCTGTCTGTGCCTGTCGCCATGATAGCCAGCCCGGCGACAGGCACTGCTTCACACCCGGCAGCTCATGGACGCCAGTTGGCATTGCAGTCCCAGAATGCCACCGCGCGTGCATAGGCCTCCCGGTCCAGCGGCACGCCCGAGCCGCCCTCTTCCACCCCCAGCGCATTGCGCATCATGGTGATCGGCGCCATCGGCACCTCCTCCGGCTCGGCGGTGTAGATGCAGCCGACGATGCCCCAGTCCGCGTCGATGGGCGACCCTTCCCTGGCCAGTTGCGCGGCGCTGTACAGGATCACCACCAGGTAGTTGGCGCGGGGCGATTCCACGCCCTCGAACCAGCGCACCAGCACCGGCAGTTCGTCGCGGTTGCGTGCCTCGTAGGCGCTGTGCAGCTGGTGGCGGTTGGCGTCGGTGATCGGCACCGTGAGACAGCGCGTACTGGTCCAGTTCTCGTACACATGCAGCTTGCAGAACGGCGCATAGCCGTCCAGCACCTTCAGTGGCGCATGCGCGTTGAGGTGCGCCTGGAACTGCTCGGCGCTGCAGTCCTGGATGGTGTTGGCCCGCGGCACGCGCGGGAACAGGCGGGGTCGGGCGAATTCGGTAAGGACGATGGACATGATGTGTTCGGCGGAGAAACTGCGCTTAGGTTAGCGCGACGCCCTCCCCTACAGTGCCATCCGCTCACGCAGTTCGCGCGCCTGCCGGCGCGATACCTCGACCTGGCTGCCGTCGTCGAGCACCAGATCGTAGCCATCGCCGATGCTGGGCTCCACCGCGCGGATGCGCCTCAGGTTGACCAGCGTAGTGCGATTGGCGCGGAAGAACAGCGCCGGGTCCATGCGTGCTTCCAGCGTGGTGAGGCTGCGCGCCAGCACGGCGTTCTGGTCGCGGAACCAGAGGCGCGCGTAGTTGCCGTCCACCACGATCCGGCGGATCTCGCCCAGGGCCACGAACCAGCAGCGCTCGCCGTCGCGCAGGAAGACCTGGTCGTCCACACCCAGCCGATCGCGGGGTGCGGCGGCCGCTGCATCGACACGCGCCAGCCGTGCCTGCGCCCGCGCCACGGCGGACTGCAGCCGCGTCGCGTCGACCGGTTTGACCAGGTAGTCCAGCGCATCACGCTCGAACGCCCGCACCGCGTAGTGGTCGTACGCGGTGACGAACACCACCAGAGGAAGGGCCTCGATGCCCTCCAGGACATCGAACCCGCTGCCGGTCGGCATCTGCACGTCCAGCAGCACCAGGTCCGGATGCAGCCGGGCGATCGCCTCGCGCGCGGCGGGTACGTCGTCCGCGTCGCCCACCCACTGCACGCCCTCGATCCCGGCCAGCAGCGTGCGCAGTTCCAGCCGCGCCAGCCGCGCATCGTCCACCACCAGCACCCGCAACGGCGCGGTCACTGCCGTACCTCCAGCTGCGCCAGCATGGCATCGCCCTCGCGCAGCAGCTGCAACCGCCCCTGTGCCGATGTTGCCTGGCCATCGCCAATGCCCAGCTGCGCACGCAGGTAGGCCAGGCCAACACCATGTCCTTCACCGGGCGGAGCGGTACCCACCGGGTTGCGTACCTGCAGGTGCAGCTGTCCAGCGACCAGGCGCGCGGCAATCTGCAGATCTCCACCGCCACAGGTCACCGCGATGCCGTGCTTGATCGCGTTTTCCACCAGCAGCTGCAGCGCCATCGGCGGCAGGCGCGCGGCCAGCGCCGCGGTCTCGATATCGACCCGCACGCGCAGACGCGCTTCGTAATGGATTGCCTCCACCGCCAGATAGTCCTGGACCACCCGCCATTCCTCCGCCAACGCGACCCACCCAGCGTCGGTGTGGGTCAGTGCGTGGCGCAAGGTGCCCGACAGGTGGGTCACCATGTCGCGCGCGCGCACCGGATCTTCATGGATCAACGCACGCAGGTTGTTGAGTGCATTGAAGACGAAATGGGGATTGAGCCGGGCGCGCAGTGCCTGGTGCTCCAGCGTGACCCGCTGGGCCTCTGCCCGCAGCTGCGCCATTTCGCTGTCGCGGGCGCGCAGCAGGGCACGACGACCGGCCCACAGCGCGCACCACGCCGCGAGCATCACCGCGCTGTTGAGCCAGTAGCCGAACAGCGCGAACGGCCGGTAATCGGCCCGCTGACCGGGCAGGCGTACCCAGTCCAGCTGCAGTGCAGGCAACAGCAGCAGGGCAGTGCCCACCTGGACCAGCGTGCTGCCGATCACCACTGCCAGCAGCAGGCGCCAGCCCAGGGCCAGCGCGTCGTGCTGCAGCCAGCCGACGCGCAGCGCATGGAACCGGATCGCCGCGCTGGCGAGGAACAGCCCCACGCCCACACTGGCCGAGATCAGCAGCATGCCCGACCACTGGCCGACATAGCCGATGCCGAGCATCGTGCTGACGGCCAGATAGGTCAGCCATACCGCCGCATTGCGCCACCAGAACGCGTTGTCGCCTGTTGCCTGCATGCCGGTCGAGCTCTCCGCGTGGGCGATCAGTGGCGTGCAGGCAGGTCGAGGAAGCGACGCACCTGTGCCTGCAGCCAGCGCGGATCATCCCACATCAGGAAGTGGTAGCCGTCGGCGCTCATCTCGATGCGCGCCGACGGCAGACGTGCGTACTGCCCGGCGAAGGTTGCACGGGTGGACGCGAGCGTGGCGCCGTACGGCTGGTAGGCCGCCCACGCACCGAGCACCAGCACCGGCGCGGTGATCGCGGCGATCGGCTCGCGCAGGTCGGTCATGCTCATTGAGTACATCGCATTGGCGGTGGTGGCCCGGTCGCTGTCGCGCCCCCACTGCTGCAGCGTGGCCAGGTGCTCGGGTGAGCGGGTCATGCTGGCCAGGAAGCGGTCGGTGCTGGCGCGGTACGCGGCGTCCTCGACCGCCATCAGGGTGCTGCGTTCCTGGGCGACGGCGGCTCTGCGCAGCGCCGGGGTCGCGGCCGGATCGCGGACGGCGTCAAGATAGGGCAAGGCATCGACGATCACCAATGGCCCGACCCGGTCCGGCGCCTCGATCGCCATCTGCAGGGCCACCACACCGCCCAGGCTGTGGCCGATCACCGCCGGATGCTCCAGCCGCTGTGCGGCGGCATAAGCCAGCAGCCGGTCGCGCATCGCCACGAGAAAGTCATCGCTGGCCACCGGCGGCGCTCCGGCAAAACCGGGCAGCTGCACCAGATGGCACTGCACCTGCGGCTGCAGTGCGGCGCAGGTATCGCGCCACACCTCGGCCCCACTGTTGAGGCCGGGGATCATCAGCACCGGGCGGCCGCTGCCGATCACCTCGACCTGCAGATCCTGGAAGCGCGCGGGCGCTGCGTGGACCGGGGGGGCCAGGACGGCCCACGCCGTCAGCGCGAGCGCGATCCACGGAGCGAGGGAGCGGAGGGGGCGGTGGCGTTCGGTCGACATGGCAGGCTCCTGCTGGGTGAGTACAGAGCGTGGCGCGGGTCGACGCGGGCGGGGGCGGTGAGATGAGCAGCGGCCGCAGACGGCGGGTGAGCGGTCGCGGGGGACCGATGACGCGGCACGGCTCAATCGTCCGGCGCACCCAGGATTGCCTTCAGTGCGCCTGCGAGCGACGGATGCTGGAAGGTGAAGCCCTCGGCCAGCGCATGCGCGGGCTGTACGTTCTGGCCGGTCAGCAGCAGGCCGGCCCGTTCGCCGAAGGCCAGCCGCAGCGCGAACGCCGGGGTGGTCAGCCGCGCGGGACGCTGCAGGACCTCGCCCAGCGTGGTGGCGAAGGTGCGGTTGGTGACCGTGCCCGGCGCGGTGCCGTTGTAGGCCCCCCGTGCCCGCCCGTTGGCGAGCAGCCACAGGATCATGCCGACCAGGTCCTCACGATGGATCCAGCTCATCCACTGCCGGCCATCGCCCATCGGGCCACCGAGCCCCATCCGGAACGGCGGCAGCATTTTCTCCAGCGCCCCGCCCTCGCGTTCGAGCACGATGCCGGTCCGCAGCACGCAGGTGCGCACTCCCAAGGCCTCGGCTTTCAACGCTTCGGCTTCCCACTGGCGACACAGCATCGCCGCGAAGTCGTGGCCCGGCGACGCGGTTTCGTCCAGCGGCGTACTGTCGCGCGGGCCGTACCAGCCGATCGCCGACCCCGACACCAGTACCTGCGGCCGCTCCGGCAGCGCCGCCATCCAGGCCAGCAATGCCTGTGTGGTGCCGATCCGGGAGTCATGCAGCGCCTGCTTGCGCGCCTCGCTCCAGCGTCCGTCCATCAGCGGCTCACCGGCAAGGTTGACCACCGCCTGGACCGGGCCGACCTCGGCCAGCGTGCCGACGCTGTGGATGCCCGGCTGCGGGGTGCGGCCGGGCCGGCGGGTCAGCACGATGGGCGTGTGACCGTCGGCCAGCAGCCGCGCGCAGAGGCGGCGGCCGATGAAGCCGGTGCCACCGGTAATGAGAATCTGCATGGCGGGTACTCCTGGACAGTGCCGCCACTGTAAGCGGGACCCTGTGCAAGGCGCATGGCGTTCACTTCACTTTCATCGCGATGAAGAGATATGATTGCATCACCCCCGTCGCCGCGCCCGCCCATGACTGCCATCAGCTTCGAGTTCTACCCGCCCAAGACCGACGAGCAGCGCGCCCAGCTCGACCGTACCGCGAGCAGGCTGAAGGCATTCGCGCCCGAGTACGTCTCGTGTACGTTCGGCGCCGGCGGCTCGACCCTCAGCTATACCTCCGAGACGGTGCGCCACCTCAACCAGCACCACGGCTTCGAGGCGGCCCCGCACCTGTCCTGCGTCGGCGGCAGCCGCGAGGAGATCCGCGAACTGCTCAAGCTGTACCGTGCCATCGGCTGCCGCCGCATCGTCGCACTGCGCGGTGATCTGCCGTCGGGCATGGGCCACCCCGGTGACCTGCGCTATGCCGCCGAGCTGATCAGCTTCATCCGCGCCGAGCATGGCGACGCGTTCCGCATCGAGGTCGGCGCCTACCCCGAGACGCACCCGCAGGCCAACGACGCGCTGCTGGACCTGAAGCACTTCAAGGCCAAGATCGATGCCGGCGCCGATGCGGCGATCACCCAGTACTTCTTCAATGCCGATGCCTACTTCCACTTCGTGGACGCGGTACGCAGGCTGGGGGTGAGCGTGCCGATCGTGCCGGGCATCATGCCGATCTCCAATTTCAGCCAGCTGCGCCGGTTCTCCGAACAGTGCGGCGCGGAAATCCCACGCTGGATCGGCAAGCGCATGCAGGCTTACGGCGATGACGCCGAGTCGGTGCGCGCCTTCGGTGCCGAGGTGGTCGCCAGCCTGTGCGAGCGGCTGGTGGCCGGCGGCGCGCCGGGCCTGCACTTCTACACCCTCAATCTGGCCAAACCCACCACCCAGGTGCTGAAACTGCTGCGCGGCTGAGCGACGGCGCTCAATCGCTTGCAGATAACGGCGCGGCCGCTACGCTGCAGCGATGCGAACGACCGTGCTCCTGCTGCTTGCGTGCCTGCCCTGCCTCCCCACGCCGGCCGGGGCACAGGCGTCGCGCGTGAACCGCTGCACCACCGCGCAGGGCGACACCGTGTTCACCGACCGCAGCTGCGATGCGCTGGGTGCCACCACACGAATGCCGGCGCGCGTGCCGCAGGTCGGCAACACCGGCATGTTCCGCGCCGGCTGCGCGCGGCGGCTGAGCGAACTGACCGGGCAGATCCGCGATGCGGTGAGCACCCGCGACGTCAACCGGCTGTCCTCGATCTACCTGTGGAACAACGTGTCCGACGCCACCGCCAACCACATCATCGGACGGCTGGAGACGGTGGTGCAGCGCCCCTTGATCGATATCGCGCCGGTGTATCCCGGTGCGGTGGACGAAGCGCCGGCCAGCCTCACGGTTCCCGGCAGCACCGACCCGCTGCCCGCGCCGGTCGCGCGCCCGCGCCCGATCGGCCTGCGCCTGGAGCAGACCCTGGCCAACTCGGTCACGCCGGCCCGCACGGTGTTCGGGCTACGGCGTCAGTACGGCTGTTTCTGGATCACACTGTAGGCCACAGGCTGCGGATGGCGGCGATGCCCTGGGCGCCGTGGCGACGCGACTCGGCGATATCGGCCGGGGCCAGGCCGCCGAGCGCGTACAGCGGCAGCGAGACCTGCGCCCGCAAGGCCTCGAAGGCCTCCCATCCCAATGGTGTCGCGCCAGGGTGGCTGGGGGTGGCCTGCACCGGCCCCAGCACCGCGAAGTCGCAGCCGAGCCGCTGTGCGGCCTGCAGCTGCGTCAGGTCGTGGCAGGAGGCTCCCACCAGCTGCCCGGCCGGCAGCGGGCGGGCGTCCAGCTGCAGGAGCTGCTCGCTGCCCAGGTGCACGCCCACCCCCAGCCGCCCGGCCAACGCGATGTCGCGGTTGAGCAGCCACTGCGCCCGGTTGCCGTGGGCCCGGATCGCCGCCTCGGCCAGCGCGGCCCGGGCGGGGCTGTCGGGGGTGCGCAGATGCACGCGGCGCACGCCGGCATCCAACGCTGCACCCAGCCGCTGCAGCCAGTGCGGATGGTCGTGCTCGCCAGCGGGTTCCGGGGTGACCAGATAGCGGTCGGGATGGCGCAGGGCGGCCACCACAGGCAGGTCGGCCGGGGGCATCGAGTACCGCGACAGCTTGTCCGGGGTCACCCAGGTGATGGCCTGGCCTTCACGGCCGCGCGGGGAGCCCTTCCAACTGCGGATATGCCGCACTTCCAGCCGCAGATGCTTGTCCGGATAGACCTGCGGGACATCCATCAGCCACGCGCCGACCTCGGCCTCGATGCCCAGCTCTTCGCGGAGCTCGCGGACCAGCGCCTGCTCGGAGGTCTCGCCCGGCTCGCGCTTGCCGCCAGGGAACTCCCACAGGCCGGCCATATCGCTGTTCTCGGTACGGCGGTTGAGCAGGATGCGGCCACGGACGTCGGTGATGACGCCGGCCACGACATGGATCGATCGTTTGGGGGAAGGCATACAGGCAGGATGCCCAATCCCGGCCGGCTGGCGCAATGGCTGCCGACCGCATGGATGGCCAGGGCTGGTGGCGCACGGTCAGACGCGCGCGAGGCGGTCATCCCGGCAGGCGTGGGACGCCAACGCGTCCACAGGGCGCCACTGGCCTGGACACGCGGGGGAAAAACGCCACCCCAAAAAAAAGCCCCGCTCGAGGCGGGGCTTCGTGTGCATCAGGTCAGCTGACCGTGGCAATGCTTGAACTTCTTGCCACTGCCGCACGGGCACGGGTCGTTGCGGCCGACCTTGGGCTCTTCGCGGGTGACCTGGCCCACGCCGTTGCGCGCCGCCTCCACCTCCGCCGCCTCTTCGTCGGCGCTGTAGCCGCCGGCGTCCTGGTGCTGGAACTGCGACTGCAGCAGACGCGCTTCGGCCTGCTGGCGTTCGGCCGCTTCCAGCGCCGCCACTTCTTCTTCGCTGCGGATGCGCACGCGCGCCAGCAGGGTCACCACTTCGCGCTTGACGTTCTCCAGCATGTCCGAGAACAGCTCGAAGGCTTCCTTCTTGTACTCCTGCTTGGGCTGCTTCTGCGCGTAACCGCGCAGGTAGATGCCCTGGCGCAGGTAGTCCATGCGGGCCAGGTGTTCCTTCCAGCTCTGGTCGAGCACGGTCAGCATCACGTGCTTTTCCAGCGCGCGCATGGTCTCGTCGCCGACACCGGCTTCCTTCTCGGCGAAGTGCTGGTCCACACGGGCCTGCACCTTCTCGGCGATGCCCTCGGCGTCCAGCTCCTCGTGCGACTTGACCAGGTCGGTCAGCGACATCTGCAGCCCCAGGTCGGCGGCCAGCGTAGCCTCCAGACCCGGCAGGTCCCACTGTTCGTCGATCGAATTCGGCGGCACGAAGCGGGCGACGATGTCGTAGATCACGTCGCCGCGGATGCCGTCCACATTGTCCTTCACCGACTCGGCATCGAGCAGCTCGTCGCGCTGGGCGTAGATCACCTTGCGCTGGTCGTTGTTGACGTCGTCGAAGTCGAGCAGGTTCTTGCGGATGTCGAAGTTGTGCGCTTCGACCTTGCGCTGCGCCTTCTCGATCTGGCGGCTGACCAGACGATCTTCGATGACGTCGTCTTCCTTCATGCCCATCATGCGCATCGCCTTCTGGACCCAGTCCGAGGCGAAGATGCGCATCAGGTTGTCTTCCAGCGACAGGTAGAAGCGCGAGGAACCCGGGTCGCCCTGGCGGCCCGAACGGCCACGCAGCTGGTTGTCGATACGACGCGATTCATGGCGCTCGGTGCCCACGATGTGCAGGCCACCGGCAGCCTTGACCTGGTCGTGGCGCTCCTGCCAGGCGGCCTTGACCTGGGCGCGCTGCTCGGGCGTGGCTTCTTCGCCCAGCTCATGCAGCTGCGCTTCCAGCGACCCGCCCAGCACGATGTCGGTACCGCGACCGGCCATGTTGGTGGCGATGGTCACCGCACCGGGCATGCCGGCATTGGCAATGATGGTGGCTTCGCGGTCGTGCTGCTTGGCGTTGAGCACTTCGTGGTGCACGCCGGCCTTGCGCAGGTGCTCGGAGAGCATCTCCGAGGTTTCGATCGAGGTGGTGCCCACCAGCACCGGCTGGCCCCGCTTGTTGCAGTCCTGGATGTCGGCCAGCACCGCATTGAACTTGCCGTTGCGGTTGAGGAACACCTGGTCGGGCGCATCCTTGCGGATGGTCGGACGGTTGGTCGGAATGACCACCACTTCCAGGTTGTAGATGCTCTGGAATTCGTAGGCTTCGGTATCGGCCGTACCGGTCATGCCGGACAGCTTCTTGTACATGCGGAACAGGTTCTGGAAGGTGATGCTCGCCAGGGTCTGGTTCTCACGCTGGACCGGCACGCCTTCCTTCGCTTCCACCGCCTGGTGCAGGCCATCGGACCAGCGGCGGCCGGCCAGGGTGCGGCCGGTGAATTCGTCCACGATGACCACTTCACCGTCGCGCACGATGTAATCGACGTCGCGCTGGTAGATCGCATGCGCGCGCAGGGCGGCATTGAGGTGGTGCACCACGGTCAGGTTCTGCGCGGCGTACAGGCCTTCGGTCTCGGCGTTGAGGATGCCCGCCTCGACCAGCAGCTGCTCGGCGTGCTCCATGCCCGCTTCGGACAGGTGCACCTGCTTGCCCTTCTCGTCGACCCAGAAGTCACCCTCGCCGTCCTCCGCTTCCTGCTTGATCAGGTGCGGCACGACGCGGTTGACGCGGATGTACAGCTCCGGGGAGTCGTCGGCCGGGCCGGAGATGATCAGCGGGGTACGGGCTTCGTCGATCAGGATCGAGTCGACCTCGTCGACGATCGCATAGTGCAGGCCGCGCTGGTAGCGGTCCGCGCGCGACAGCGCCATGTTGTCGCGCAGGTAGTCAAAGCCGAATTCGTTGTTGGTGCCGTAGGTGATGTCGCTGCCGTAGGCCTCGCGCTTGTCGCTGTGCGGCATGCCCGGGTAGACCACGCCCACGCTCAGGCCCAGCCAGTTGTACAGCTTGCCCATCTGGGCCGAGTCGCGGCGGGCCAGGTAGTCATTGACGGTCACCACGTGAACGCCCTTGCCTTCCAGCGCATTGAGGTAGACCGGCAGGGTCGCCACCAGGGTTTTGCCTTCACCGGTGCGCATTTCGGCAATCTTGCCCAGGTGCAGCACCATGCCGCCGATCAGCTGCACGTCGTAGTGGCGCATGCCGAGCACGCGGCGGCTGGCCTCGCGGCAGACTGCGAACGCTTCCGGGAGGACCTTGTCCAAGGCTTCACCGTCGGCGATGCGCTGCTTGAATTCCGGCGTCTTGGCCTTGAGCTGCTCGTCGGAGAGCTTTTCGATGTCCGGCTCCAACGCATTGATCTTGGCGACGATGCGGTTGAGCTGGCGCAGCTGTCGTTCATTACGACTGCCGAAGACGCGGGTAAGCAGGCTGTTGATCATTGAAGGAACCGGTTGGAATGAGACGCCCCAACGGCGAGGCTCCCCACGGGGAGCCATCGGCCGCAAACGAAACAGGGCGCACTGCGCCCTGTCTATGGCAACACCCATTGTAGCTTGGGACGGGGGGCGTACGTTTCAAGCACCCCCGCCCAAGTGGATCAGCCGCGCGAAACGCGCCCGACCGGGGTATTGCCGCCATCGCCCAGGAACTTGCGGGGATTGACCACCTGCCCGTTTTCCCAGACCTCGAAGTGCACGTGGGCACCGGTGGAACGGCCCGTGGAACCGGCCTTGGCCACTTCCTGACCGGCCCGGACCAGATCGCCGGGCTTCACCACCAGGCGCGAATTATGCGCGTAGCGGGTCACATAGCCATTGCCGTGGTCCACGTCGACCACGTTGCCGTAACCGCCCTTGACCCCGGCGAAGCTGACCACGCCGTCGGCCACGGACATCACCGGATCGCCAACGCGGGCGTGGAAATCCATGCCCTTGTGGGTGGCCGCACCGCGACCGAACGGATCGCTGCGGGTACCGAAATTGGAGGTGATGTAGGTGTTGCGGATCGGCATGCGACCCGGAACGGCGTTCTGTTCGAGCTGGTGGTCGAACATCAGCGACTCCATCACCGACAGCTGGCGGCCTGAAGCAGCGAAGCGCTGCTCCAGCACCTGTAAGTCGGCATTGACCGCGCTGACCGGGATGTCCTGGGTCGGGCCGGCTTCACCTTCACCGAGGCCGGGGGTCTCGTTGAAGTCGAATTCGCCGTCTTCCAGTTTGCCCATCTGGGTCAGTCGTTCGCCCAGGGCGTTGAGACGGGTGGCCTGCGCCTGCAGTTCGCCCATCCGCGCTGCCAGCGCGTTGACCTGGGTCTGGGCGTCTTTCCGGGCCTGTGCCAGCTCGCGCTCCTGCTGGGCGACCTTGGCGTGGAGGCGGGAATCATTGAACATGCTGCCACCAATACCGGCACCAAAGCCGATCAGGCAGCCCACCCCCAGTACACTGCCCAGCAGGGCCCGGGGTCGATCCTCGAAGTAGAAACGCAAACGCGCCAGCGGCGTCTTGGCCTGTCCTTCACGCGTTTTGATTACGATCTTTTTGAATGCCATCAGTGAGTTTTCATGTCTGAGCCGAAATCCAGTGCCCGTCCTGCTTCAACACCGAAACCGGCGCTGGATGCAGTCATGGCGGACAAATCCGGAAACCCGTTGCGCCGAGCCTTGTGGCTCGATGCGCTGGACCGGCAGTTGCGCCCCCATTTGCCGCCCACCCTGGCCACCCGTTGCCGGCTGGCGAATGTGAACGGCGAACACCTCGTTTTTCTCGTCGAGTCCCCGGTCTGGCATGCCAAGGTGCGGCTTGCCGAAGCCCAGCTCATCGACGCGGCCCGGTCCATCGGGCTGAAAGTCACCAAGGTGACCGTCAAGACTGCGTCTGCCCCTCCACCGCGCTCCCCAGCGCTCGACAACCGGAATGGCCCCCACGCAGTTTCAGCCGCCACGCACAAAGGGCTACGCGACGCCTTGGCTTGTCTGCACGACGTGGATTCGTCCTCCACCTCCTGACTGCATCGGGGCATCCAGCCCCTTCCCCGCCGCGTCACGAGCATGTGAACTTGGCAGGGAGCCGGCCAGCATCGTAGCGGTGGATGGTCGCCCAGTCGTTAGCGTTTTGTTAGAAACGCGTTAAACATCGACGATAAATTGATCGGGTTCACAAATCCGTGACGTAGGCACCCCCACGGTTCATTCACGTCAACGCCAGCGCGGGCGTCCGGTCCGGATACGCGAACGGCGCCATCGGCGCCGTCGTTTTTTCTTTCATTTCAATGACTTGCAAAAACCATCTTACGCGTAGGCGGGCATTCCATACGCCACCGGGGCCGGAGCGGCCGGCGATTCGTAGCTCACCCACTCCCACGCCGAGGCATCGGCCAGCAGCGCGCGCACCAGCTTGTTGTTCAGGGCATGCCCCGACTTGAACCCTTCATAGGCGCCCAGGACCTGGCCACCGGCCAGGTAGAGATCGCCGATCGCATCGAGAATCTTGTGGCGCACGAACTCGTCGGCGTAGCGCAGGCCGTCATCGTTGAGCACGCGGAACTCGTCCAGCACGATGGCGTTGTCCATCGAGCCACCCAGGCCGAGATTGCGCTCGCGCATGTACTCCAGGTCGCGCATGAAACCGAACGTGCGCGCGCGGGAGATTTCCTTGGTGTAGGCCAGGGTCGAGAACTCGATCTCCGCGCGCGACTGCTTGGCGGGAATCATCGGGTGGTCGAACTGGATGGTGAAGCCAAGCTTGTAGCCTTCATACGGTTCGAACCGGGCGACCTTGTCGCCGTCGGTCACTTCAACCGTCTTGAGGATGCGGATGAACCGCTTCGGCGCGTCCTGTTCGGCGATGCCCGCCGACTGCAGCAGGAACACGAAGGGGCCGGAAGAACCGTCCATGATCGGCAGTTCGGCCGAGGACAGCTCCACGATGATGTTGTCCACACCCAGGCCGGCCAGGGCCGACATCAGGTGTTCGACGGTCTGGATCTTGGCGTCGTGATGGGTCAGGCCGGTGCACAGGGTCACTTCGGTGACCAGATCGGCACGGGCGGGGACTTCCACCACCGGGTCCAGGTCCACGCGACGGAACACGATGCCGTGATTGACCGGGGCCGGACGCAGGGTCATGTAGACCTTGTCGCCACTGTGAAGGCCAACGCCGGTGGCGCGGATCGTGTTCTTGAGGGTGCGTTGCGGAATCATGGGGCCAGGCCGGATAGCGCGCAGTCAGCGCGACAAGTGACAAACAAGAATAACACGCAGTACCGCCACCCCTTTCTGAACCGGGGTGCATCGATACCACCGCCGAGGGGCCATGACACAGGGTCGTGGCGACGGGGCGGCAGACTGCCGGGCCGATCCTGGCCCGGCAGCATGGGACATGGAGGCGCTCACCGGGGAGGACAAGACCCCGGGTGGGCGTTCCTCAGTCCGCCTGGCGGCGCAGGAACGCCGGGATGTCCAGGTAATCGTTCGGCAGCTCGGCCGCGGCCGGGCCCGAGGAGGAGGACGACGACGACGGCGCCACGGTATCCGCGCTCGGACGACGCAGGCCCAGACCCATGCCACCCACCGCCTTGGACACGGCATCGCCACCGGTGTCGAACTCGCCGAACTCCGGCTGGCCGGTGGTGGCGTTGCGGACCAGCTTGATCGGCGCGCGTTCGCCCGGACGCTGGGTCTTGGCGCTGACAACACGGTTCAGGCCGGTGGCCACCACGGTCACGCGGACTTCGTCCTGCATGTCCGGATCGAGCACGGTACCCACCACCACGGTGGCGTCTTCGGACGCGAAGCCATCGATGGTGCGGCCGATCTCGTCGAACTCGGCCATCGTGAAGTCGGCACCGGCGGTGATGTTGACCAGGATGCCGTTGGCGCCGGCCAGGTTCACATCGTCCAGCAGCGGGTTCTGGATGGCGGCTTCAGCAGCGGCCTGGGCGCGGTCATCGCCACGCGCGGTGCCCGTGCCCATCATCGCCAGACCCATTTCCGACATCACGGTGCGCACGTCGGCGAAGTCGACGTTGATCAGGCCCGGACGCACGATCAGGTCGGCGATGCCCTGCACGGCGCCCTGCAGCACGTCGTTGGCGGCACGGAAGGCCTGGATCATGGTGGCATTGCGGCCCAGCACGGTGATCAGCTTTTCGTTCGGAATGGTGATCAGCGAGTCGCAGTGCTGGCTCAGCTCCTCGATGCCCTTCAGCGCGACCTGCATGCGGCGACGGCCTTCGAACGGGAACGGCTTGGTGACCACGGCGACGGTCAGGATGCCCATCTCCTTGGCCAGCTGTGCCACCACCGGTGCGGCACCGGTGCCGGTACCGCCGCCCATGCCGGCGGTGATGAACACCATGTCCGCACCCTGCAGGGCGTCCATGATGCGCTCGCGGTCTTCCAGCGCGGCCTGGCGGCCGACTTCCGGGTTCGCGCCGGCGCCCAGGCCCTTGGTGACGTTGGTGCCCAGCTGCAGCTGCAGCTTGGCGCCGCAGTTCTTGATGGCCTGCGAATCGGTGTTGGCGGTGATGAACTCCACGCCGTCCACGCTGGTGCTCACCATGTGCGCCACGGCGTTGCCGCCGCCGCCGCCCACGCCGATCACCTTGATCACCGCATTGGGTGCCATCTTTTCAATCAGTTCGAAATGCGCCATGTCCGTGTCCTCGTTGTATCCGCTTCTGGGTGGCATGGGCGTCCAGGCGTCCTGCCTTCGCGCTGCATGTTGCCGTTGCGGCTGTGTGGGTTGTGTGTTGCTGTTTGAAGCGCCGGCCAAGGCCGGTGTTGAACCAGCCGACCAACAGTCGGCTGTACCGCGGGGGCGTCAGAACTCGCCCCGGAACCAGGTTTTGAGTTTCTTGAACATGCTGCCCGCGCGCCCGGTGGGCAGCGACGGACGGCGCGGGTGTTCGATCTGGCTGCCCATCAGCAGCAGGCCCACGCCGGTGGCGTGCACCGGGTTGCCCACCACTTCGCCGAGCCCGGTGACATGCTGCGGGATGCCCACGCGGACCGGCATCTGCAGCATTTCCTCGGCCAGTTCGACCACGCCTTCCATCTTCGAGGCACCGCCGGTGAGCACCATGCCGGCGCGCACCAGTTCCTCGAATCCGGAGCGACGCAGTTCGGCCTGCACCATCTCGAAGATTTCCTCGTAGCGACCCTGCACCGCCTGCGCGAGCGCATGGCGCGGCATCCGGCGCGGCGGACGATCGCCGACGCTGGGCACCTGGATGCTTTCCTCGGCGGTGGCCAGCTGGGCCAGGGCACACGCATAGCGCACCTTGATCTGCTCCGCTTCCGGGGTCGGCGTGCGCAGCATATGCGCGATGTCGTTGGTGACGTGGTCGCCGGCGATCGGCAGCGAGGCGGTGTGGCAGATGGCGCCCTGCACGAACACGGCCAGATCGGTGGTGCCGGCGCCCATGTCGACCAGCACCACGCCCAGCTCACGCTCGTCGGCGGTCAGCACCGCCACGCTGGAGGCCAATGAGGACAGCACCAGGTCGTCGACCTGCAGGCCGCAGCGCTGCACGCACTTGGAGATGTTGGCCGCGGCCGACTGCGCGCACACCACCAGGTGCGCATGTACTTCCAGGCGCACGCCGGTCATGCCGACCGGGTTGCGGATGCCTTCCTGCGAATCGTCCAGGACGTACTCGCGCGGGATGGCATGCAGGATCTTCTGGTCGGCCGGGATCGCCACGGCCTTGGCCGCATCGAGCACGCGGTCCAGGTCGCCCCAGGTCACTTCGCCATCGCGGATCGGCACGATGCCGGGCGAGTTCTTGCACTGCACGTGGTTGCCCGAGATCGAGGCATACACCGAACGGATCTCGCAGCCCGCCATCAGCTCGGCCTCTTCGACCGCACGCTGGATCGACTGAACGGTGGACTCGATATCCACCACCACGCCGCGCTTGAGGCCGCGCGATTCGTGCGAACCGATGCCGATGACCTCGATCGGATTGCCCGGCGAGTACTCGCCGACCAGCGCCACCACCTTGGAGGTGCCGATGTCCAAGCCGACGATCAGCGATTTGTCACCCTTGCGATTCATGTCCTGTCCTGCGTCCTGTGCGCCACATTGGCCGGTGCGGCCGGCGCGGCCGGGGCCGGGGTGCCCCAGCTCAGCGTGAAACCATTGGTATATCGGAGGTCGGCGCGTTCGATCGGCGCCTGCTGGCTGGCCAGCTGCGGCAGCACGCGCACGAAGCGCTGCAGGCGCGAGCGCGCATCGTCGCGGCCGACCACCACTTCGGTGCCGTTGCTCAGCAGCAGCGACCAGCTGCCGCGCGCGTCCATCGTGACCCGCTTGACGTCCACCCCGGCCGGCGCGAACAGCGCGCGCGCATCGTTGTAGAGCGCCACCACTTCAGCGGTCTGGGTGTCCGGGCCATCCAGGTCGGGCAGCTCGACGTCCTGCAGCTTGCGCGGCGTGGCGAACAGCTTGCCCTGCTCGGACAGCAGCCGGTCCTTGCCCCAGTGCGCAAAGGGCTTGTGTTCGACCAGGCGGATTTCCAGCACGTCCGGCCACTGCTTGCGAACCTGCGCGCTTTCCACCCACGGCAGGCCTTCGATCGCGTCCTGGGCGTCCTGCAGCTTGACCGCGAAGAAGCCGGCCCTGGCATAGGGCAGGACCACCTGCTGCAGCTGTTCGGCCGGCACGCGCTTGAATTCACCGTGCACCCGCAGTTTCGCCAGCGGCCAGCGCTCGGCGCCGACCCAGCCGTTGAGCACCGCCACCACGGGCAGCGCCACCAGCGACAGGGCCAGCAACCAGACGAAGATGCGCAGCACGGCGTTCATGCGGAGCGCACCTCCACGGTCTGCTCCAGCACGCGCCAGACCAGTTCCTCGAAGTCGATGCCGGCCTGACGGGCTGCCTTCGGCACCAGCGAGTGGCTGGTCATGCCCGGGGCGGTATTGACCTCGAGCAGGTAGAAGCGGCCGCTGCTGCGATCGCGCATCACGTCGACACGGCCCCAGCCGCTGCAGCCGGCGGCGCGGAACGCCGCCAGTGCGATGCGCCGGATCTCGATCTCGTCCTCACCCTCCAGACCCGGGCACAGGTACTGGGTGTCTTCGGCGATGTACTTGGCGTTGTAGTCGTACCACTGGCCCTTGGGCACGATGCGGATCGACGGCAGCGCGACATCACCGAGGATGGCCACGGTCAGCTCATCGCCGACCACCATCTGCTCCATCAGCAGCTGGCCGTCGTAGCGCACGGCCAGCGCCACGGCCTCGTCCAGGCCCGATTCCTCGGTGACCCGGCTGATGCCCACGCTGGAGCCTTCATTGGCCGGCTTGACCACCACCGGCAGACCGAGCTCGCGCGCGGCCGCATGCACATCGGCACCGGTGCCGATCGACACGAAGCGCGGGGTCGGCAGGCCGTGTGCCAGCCACACCTGCTTGGTGCGGATCTTGTCCATGCTCAGCGCCGAGCCGAGCACGTCCGAGCCGGTGTACGGCACGGCGAAGGCCTCCATCAGCCCCTGCACGATGCCGTCTTCGCCCCCGCCGTTGTGGCCGTGGAGAATGTTGAACACACGGTCGAAGCGGCGCTCGGCCAGGGCCTGGGCCAGCGCCGGAATGCCGTCCACGGCGGTCGCATCGACACCACGGGCGCGCAGCGCCTCGATCACGTTGCGGCCGGAATCGAGCGATACCTCGCGCTCGCTGGAGCTGCCGCCGAGCAGCACCGCGACGCGGCCGAAGGCGGCCGGGTCGGTGATGCGCAGCGAGGGAAACACGAATGCGCTCATTCGGCCGGTGCCTCCTGGAAACCGTCCACCGCGATGTGCTGGGCCACGTAGCCGATGTCGCCGGCGCCCATCATCAGCAGCAGGTCGCCGTCCTGCAGCACGTCAGGCAGCACGTGCGCCAGCTCTGCCGCCTGGCCGACCACGACCGGCTCGCTGCGGCCGCGCGCACGGATCGCACGGGCCAGCGAGCGCGAATCGGCGCCGGGGATCGGCGCCTCGCCGGCCGGGTAGACCTCGCTCAGCACGAGCGCGTCCACTTCGGACAGCACCGCGGCGAAGGCGTCGAACTGATCGCGGGTACGGCTGTAACGGTGCGGCTGGAACGCCACCACCAGGCGCTGGGTCGGCCAGCCGCCACGGGCGGCGGCAAATACCGCAGCCAGCTCGCGCGGGTGGTGGCCGTAGTCGTCGATCACGCGCACCTTGGCGCCGGTGCGGGTGGTGACGATGCCCAGGTCGTTGAAGCGACGGCCGATGCCGGCGAAGCCTTCCAGTGCACGCGCGATGGCCTCCGGGGCGACACCGAGCTGCCAGCCGACCGCAGCGGCGGCCAGCGCGTTGAGCACGTTATGCCTGCCCGGCAGCGCCAGCGTCACCGGGTGGCTGCTGCCCTCCGGCAGGCGCAGGGTGAAGCGCATGCGCGGGCCGTCCTGGACCACGTCCTCGGCGCGCACGTCGGCGGTGCCGCTCATGCCATAGCTCATGACATGGCGCGGGGTCTGTGCGGCCAGGGCGGCCACTTCCGGATCGTCGATGCACAGCACCGCCAGCCCGTAGAACGGCAGGCGCTGCAGGAACTCGGCAAAGGCGGCCTGGACCCGCGAGAAGTCGTTGCCGTAGTTCTCCAGATGGTCCGCGTCGATGTTGGTGATCACCGACACCAGCGGGTTCAGGCGCAGGAAGCTGCCATCGCTTTCGTCGGCCTCGGCCACCAGCCACTGCCCGCTGCCAAGCTTGGCATTGGCGCCGGCAGCCAGCAGCTGGCCGCCGATCACGAAGGTCGGGTCCAGCCCGCCCTCGCTCAGCACCGCCGCGGTCAGGCTGGTGGTGGTGGTCTTGCCGTGGGTACCGGCGACGGCGATGCCACGACGGAACCGCATCAGTTCGGCCAGCATGGCCGCGCGCGGCATGATCGGAATGCGCTGGCTGCGCGCTTCCATCAGTTCCGGGTTGTCCTCGCGGATCGCGCTGGAGACCACCACGCAGTCGGTGCCGAGCACGTTGGCGGCGGAATGGCCGCGCATCACGCGCGCGCCCAGGCCGGCCAAGCGGCGGGTGGCGGCGTTGTCGGCGTTGTCCGAGCCGGACACTTCATAGCCCAGGGTCAGCATCACTTCGGCGATGCCGCTCATGCCGGTGCCGCCAATGCCAACGAAGTGCACGCGCGGGAAGGCGCGTACCAGGTCGTTGGTGTCGTGCAGGCGGCGGATCATGCGCGGCCTCGCGTCGGGCCTGCGCCGTGGCGCGGTGCGGTGTTCATTTGGATTCCTCGAGGATGATGTCGGCGATGCGCTCAGCGGCATCGACCTTGGCCAGGGCACGCGCGGCATTGGCCATCTGCATGCGTCGGGCGGAATTTTCGGACAATTCGTGCAGCACGCCCTGCAGGTGCGTTGCCAGCGTTTCATCCTGCTTCAGCAATACGGCCGCGCCGCGCTCGACCAGGTACTCCGCATTGCGGGTCTGGTGATCGTCGACGGCGGCCGCAAACGGCACCAGCACGCTGCCGACGCCCACCGCGCACAGCTCGGCCAGGGTGGACGCGCCGGAACGGCACACCACCAGGTCGGCCCAGGCGTACGCTTCGGCCATGTCGGCGATGAACGCGTCCACCTGCGCGGTTACGCCAGCCTCGCGGTAGGCAGTGACGGCTTCGGCATGCAGCTTCTCGCCGCTCTGGTGGCGCACGTCGATGGCAACGCGCGCGCCCAGTGCCGCCAGCGCCTTGGGCACGGCGTTGTTCAACGCGCGCGCACCCTGGCTGCCGCCAAGCACCAGCAGGCGCAGCGGCCCCTGGCGGTTGGCCAGGCGCGATTCGGGAATGGCGATCGCGGCGATCTCGGCGCGCACCGGATTGCCCACCGCTTCCTCGCGCGCGGCGAAGCTGCCCGGGAAACCGGTCAGGATGCGCCGCGCGACGCGCGACAGCACGCGATTGGTCAGGCCCGGCGCGCGGTTCTGTTCGTGCACCAGCAGCGGCAGGCCGTGCAGGCGCGCGGCCAGTCCACCCGGACCGGAGGCGAAGCCACCGAAGGCGATCACCGCACGCGGCTGGCGGTCACGGATCAGGAAGCCGGCGGCACGCACCGCGCGCAGCAGGCGCCACGGCGCACCGATCAGGGCCAGCGTGCCCTTGCCGCGCAGGCCGCTGATGGCCAACGTGTCGATGTGGATGCCGTGCTGCGGCACCAGGCGGGTTTCCATCGCGCCATCGGCGCCGAGCCAGGTGACCGGCACACCGCGTTCGCGCAGCACGCGCGCCACGGCCAGGCCGGGGAAAATGTGGCCGCCGGTACCACCGGCCATGATCATCACCGGGCGTTCGGAAGGGGCAACGGGCAGGCTCATCCCATCCTCCCCAGGGTCGGTTCGATGCGTTGCTGCATGCGGCTGGTGCCGCGCGGCGAGCTGTCGCGCGGGGCATCCTGCAGGGCGGCAGCGACGGCCGTGGCGCTGGTCGGCGCGTCGGCCGCAGCGGCACCGTCGTCGCCCTCGGGGGCGCCCATGCGCACGGCCTGGCGCCGCTCGGCGCGGTCCAGCTCATAGGACACGCGCAACAGCAGGCCCATCGCCACGCAGGTCATCAGCACACTGGAACCACCGGACGAGATCAGCGGCAGGGTCAGGCCCTTGGTCGGCAGGATGCCGAGGTTGACCCCGATCGACACGAAGCTCTGCATGCTGATCCACAGGCCGATGCCGAAGGCGATGTAGCCGGAGAAGTGACGCTTCATCTCCACGCAGCGCATGCCCAGCCAGAAGGTGCGGCCCACCAGCAGCGCGTACAGCGCGATGATCAGGCACGTGCCGAGGAAGCCCAGCTCCTCGGCGGTCACCGAGAAGATGAAGTCGGTATGCGCTTCGGGCAGGTAGTACAGCTTCTGCACCGAGTTGCCCAGGCCCACGCCGGTCCACTCGCCGCGGCCCACGGCCATCAGCGCGTTGGACAGCTGGTAGCCGTCGCCCTGCTGGTCGGCCCACGGGTCCAGGAAGGAGGTGATGCGGCGCATGCGGTACGGCTCGATGATCGCCAGTGCGCTCATGCCGACCATGCCGATGACCACCGGCATGGACATGCGCGGCATGTTCACCCCGCCCAGCACCAGCATGCCGGCGGTGATCGCCAGCAACAGGGTGGAAGAACCGAAGTCCGGCTGAAGCAGCAGCAGTACCACCAGCGCGCCGGCCACGCCGAGCGGCTTGAGCATCGCCGGCCAGGTCGCGTTGACCTCGTCGCGGAAGCGCACCAGGTAGCTGGACAGCCACACGATGTAGAGCACTTTGACCGCTTCGACCGTCTGGAACTTGGAGATGCCCAGGTTGATCCAGCGCCGGGCACCGTTGACGCTGCTGCCCAGGCCGGGGATGAACACCACCACCAGCAGGGCGAAGCAGCCCAGCAGCAGGATCTGGTTGTACTGCTCGATGCTCTTGAGCTCGGTGCGCATGGCCACGATGGCCAGCCCGATGCCGACCGCCAGGAAGATCAGGTGGCGGTTGAGGTAGTAGAACGGGCTGCTCATCAACGCGATCGAGCTGGACGCGACCATCACCACGCCCAGCCCGGTGAGCGCGATGATCGCGCCCAGCAGCCACTTGTCGAAGTGGCCTCCGATGGCTTCAAGGCGGGTTGCCTGGCGCGACAGATCGTTCATCAGCGGACCTTCAACGTGGCCAGGCCGATCAGGACCAGCACCACCGAAATGATCCAGAAGCGCACGATCACGCGCGGTTCCGGCCAGCCCTTCAGTTCGAAGTGGTGGTGGATCGGAGCCATGCGGAACACGCGCTTGCCGGTCAGCTTGAACGAGGCGACCTGGATCATCACCGACAGCGTCTCGACAACGAAGACACCGCCCATGATCACCAGCACCAGTTCCTGGCGGGTGATCACCGCGATCGTGCCCAGCACCGCGCCCAGCGCCAACGCGCCGATGTCGCCCATGAACACCATCGCCGGGTAGGTGTTGAACCACAAAAAGCCCAGGCCCGCGCCCGCGATGGCCGCGCAGATGATCACCAGTTCACCGGCGCCGGGAATCTGCGGGATCTGCAGGTAGCTGGAGAACACCACGTTGCCCGAGGCGTAGGCGAAGACACCCAGCGCGCAGGCGACCAGCACGGTCGGCATGATCGCCAGCCCGTCCAGGCCGTCGGTCAGGTTGACCGCGTTGGAGAAGCCGACGATCCAGAAGTAGGCGATGGCCACAAAGCTGATGCCGGCCAGCGGCAGCGCCACCGACTTGAACATCGGGATATAGAAGGTCATCGCGGCCGGTACATCGGCCGTATAGAACAGGAACAGGCCGGCGGCCAGGCCGAAGATCGACTGCAGCAGGTACTTCCAGCGCGACTTCAGACCGTTCGGGTCACGGCGCACGATCTTGATCCAGTCGTCGTACCAGCCGATCGCGCCGAAGCACAGCATCACCGCCAGCACCACCCAGACATAGCGGTTGCGCAGATCGGCCCACAGCAGCACTGACAGGGTGATGGTCAGCAGGATCAGCGAACCGCCCATCGTGGGCGTGCCGGCCTTGGAGAAGTGGGTCTGCGGACCGTCGGTACGGATCGGCTGGCCACCCTTGAACTGGGCCAGCCTGCGGATCATCGCCGGCCCCAGCCACAGCGACAGGAACAACGCGGTCAGCGCCGCGAGGATGCCGCGCAGAGTCAGATAGCCGAACAGCCCGAACAGGCTCTCCAACTGCTGCAACCATCGGGCCAGTTCAAGCAACATTGGGGGTTTCCTCTCCTCGCGCCAGCAGCGCTTTGACAATTTTGTCCATCGCACTGCCGCGCGAGCCCTTGACCAGGCAGCGCACGCCAGCATGCAGTTCGGTGGCCAGTGCAGCGGCCAGGGTGTCGTGGTCGCTGAAATGGCGGCCACCGTCGCCGAAAGCGGCCGACGCGGCGGCGCTCAGCGTGCCCAGCGTGTACAGCCGCTTGAGCCCGGCGTCGCGCGCGCGACGGCCGGCCTGCGCGTGCAGCGCTTCGCCGTCCGGGCCGAGCTCGCGCATGTCGCCGAGCACCAGCCAGCCTTCGTCGCCGGCGGCGGCCAGCGCATCGATGGCGGCGGCCAGCGAACCGGGGTTGGCGTTGTAGCTGTCATCGATCAGCACCGCGCCACCCGGCAGCACGTGCGCGACCTGACGGCCCGGCACCGGCTCGGCGCGCGCCAGACCGGCGGCGACCTGGGCCAGGGTGATGCCGGCCGCCAGCGCCAGCGATGCCGCGGCCAGCGCGTTGCCGATGTTGTGGCGGCCCGGCAACGCCAGCACGATTTCGGCCTGGCCCTGCGGGGTGGACAGCACGAACCGGCTGCCCGAGACGCTGAGGCGCACCGACAGCGCGGTGATGTCGGCACTGTGGTCCAGGCCGTAGCGCAGCACGCGGCTGCGCGGCGGCTGGCCGACCACGTGCTGTTCGAACCAGGCACCGAAGGCGTCGTCGGCATTGATCACCGCCACGCCATCGGCCGGCAGCGCGGCGTAGATGGCGCCCTTGGTGGTCGCCACGCCCTGCAGGCTGCCCATGCGTTCCAGATGCGCCGGCGCGATGTTGTTCACCAGCGCATAGCGCGGGCGCACGATGTCGGTCAGGTAGGCGATGTCACCCGGCTTGCCCGCGCCCATCTCGTAGATCGCGTAGTCCGCGTCTTCGGGGGCGTCGATCAGCGCCAGCGGCAGGCCGATTTCATTGTTGAGGTTGCCGGGGTTGGCATACACCACGCGCCCTTCTTCGCGCGCAACCTGCTGCAGGATCGCCAGCAGCAGGGTCTTGACGCTGGTCTTGCCGTTGCTGCCGGTGATGGCGAACACCTCGGCCTGGCGGTCACGCTGCATGCCGGCGGCGATCCGACCCAGCGCGTGCTGGCTGTCGGCGACCACGATCTGCGGCAGCGCCACATCGAGCAGGCGCTCGACCAGCATGGCCGACGCGCCGCGCGCGACGGCGTCGGCGGCGAAGTCGTGGCCGTCGAAGCGCTCGCCACGCAGCGCCACGTACAGGCTGCCGGGGGCCAGGGTGCGGGTATCGTTGCTGATGGCGTCGATCGCGGTGTCTTCACCGTGGATCTCGCCACCGGCCCAGTGGGCGATCAGTGACAGCGGCGTGCGCTTCATCGTGCCGCCTCCCCGTGCGATGCCGCCAGGACGCGTGCGGCCACCTCGGTGTCATTGAACGGATGCTGCACGCCGGCGATCTCCTGGTAGGGTTCATGACCCTTGCCGGCGATCAGCACGATGTCGCCGGCGCCCGCCAGGCCGATCGCCCGGGTGATCGCGGCGGCGCGGTCGCGCTGCACGATGGCGGCGTCAGGCGCGCGCAGCCCGGCCAGGATGTCGGCAACGATGGCATCGCCGTCTTCGCCGCGCGGGTTGTCGTCGGTGACGATCACCACATCGGCGTGCTGTTCGGCAATGGCGGCCATCTGCGGGCGCTTGCCGGTATCGCGTTCGCCACCGCAGCCGAACACGCACACCAGCCGCCCGGCCAGGTGGCCCTGCAGACTGGCCAGCGCCTGTTCGAGCGCGTCGGGGGTATGGGCGTAGTCGATCACCACGGTGGGCTGGCCGTTCGCACCGCCAAGACGGTTCATGCGGCCGGCGATCGGCTGCAGCTGCGAGAGCAGCGCGGCGATCGTGGCCGGGGCATGGTCCAGCGCCAGCAGCGCGCCGGCCACGGCCAGCAGGTTGTCCACGTTGAAGCGGCCGAGCAGCGGTGACTGCACCGGGTGGCGTTCACCGCCAACGACCAGCTCGAAGGCGATGCCGCGACCGTCGAGCGTCAGCGAATCGGCACGCACCGCGGCCTGCTGCGCGCCGCGCGAGCTGACCCCGACCGGCTGCACGCCGGCGTCGAGGGTGCGCAGCAGTTCACTGCCGAACGGGTCGTCGAGGTTGACCACCGCGGCCTTCAGGCCCGCGCGGTGGAACAGCTTGGCCTTGGCCGCACCGTACTGCGCCATGTCGCCGTGGTAGTCGAGATGATCGCGGGTGAGGTTGGTGAACACCGCCACGTCGTAGTGGACCGCGTCCACCCGCCCCTGGTCGAGCGCGTGCGAGCTGACTTCCATCGCCACTGCCTGCGCGCCGCCATCGCGCAGCTGCGCCAGCACGGCGTGCATCTGCAGCACCAGCGGGGTGGTGAAGCCGGTCGGCACCACATCACCATAAAGTCCGACCCCCAGCGTGCCGATACTTCCACTGCGGATGCCAAGCAGGTGCCAGGCCTGGGCAAGCAGCTGCACGGTGGAGGTTTTGCCGTTGGTGCCGGTCACTCCCACCATCGTCATCGCGCGCGAGGGGTGACCGTGGAACTGGTCGGCCATCGCGCCCATGCGCATGCGCAGGCCCGGCACCGCGATCGCGTCGGCCGGGGCCGGCAGCTCGGCCGGGGCCGGCGGATCGAACAGGATCGCGCCCGCGCCGGCAGCACGTGCCTGCTCGACGAAGCCCAGCCCGTGCGCGCCGAAGCCGGCGATCGCCACGAAGGCATTGCCCGGGCGCACCGCGCGGCTGTCCAGCACCAGCCCGGTGATGGTCGGGTCGTGGGGCAGCGCCACGTCGGGAATCAACTGCGAAAGCAACATCGTCTGGCTCATTGCGTGCCTCCCTGCGCGGGGGGCGTCGTGGCGTGCGCGCTGGGCAGCGCGGCATCGAATTCAGCGGCGGCATCGGCCGGCAGGACCACCTCGGCCGGCGGCGCCGGCAGGATCGAGGCGGAGTGCCCCATCTTTCCGGACTGCTGCGCGGCCAGCCAGGACTCGATATCGTCCGGCGGCACGTCCATCAGGCGCAGCGCGCCTTCCATGACGTTGTGGAACACCGGTGCCGACACCAGGCCGCCGTAGTATTTGCCCGCCTGCGGGTCATTGATCACGATCACCGTGGCGAAGCGCGGGTTGCTGGCCGGCACGACCCCGGCGAACAGCGCGTTGTAATGCCCGCGCTCGTATCCGCCGGGACCGGTCTTGCGCGCGGTACCGGTCTTGCCGGCCACGTGGTAGCCCAGCACCGCCGCCTGCTTGGCGCCGCCCTGGGTGACCACGGTTTCCATCATCGCCACCACTTCCTTGGCGATGTTCTCGTCGATGATCTGCTTGCCTTCGTTGCGCTGTCCCTTCACGAAGGTGGGCGCGATCAGCTTGCCGCCGTTGCCGAGCGCCGAGTACGCAGTGGCGATCTGCAGCGGCGTGACATTCAGGCCATAGCCGTAGGACATGGTGGTCTTGGTGGCACCGTCCCACCGGGCGGGGCGCTTCAGCACACCGGCCGATTCGCCGGGGAAGCCGCTGTGCGGAGCCACGCCGTAACCGAAGCTGTGGACGTGATCGTAGAACACCTGGTCCGGCATCCTGGCGGCGATCTTGGCGGCGCCGATGTTCGAGCTGCGGGTGATCACGCCGGTGACGTTGAGCACGCCGTTGTTGCGCGGCACGTCCTTGATGGTGAACCGGCCCACGGCCATGTAGCCGGGATTGGTGTCCACGATGGTGTCCTTGGTGACCACACCGGACTGCAGCGCCGAGGCGATGGTCAACGGCTTCATGGTCGAACCGGGCTCGACCAGATCGGTGACCGCGCGGTTGCGGCGCGTGTCCGGCGCGGCACCGCCGACCGAATTGGGGTTGTAGGTCGGCAGGTTGACCATCGCCAGCACTTCGCCGGTGGCCACATCCATGATCACCATCGAACCACCGGCCGCCTTGTTGGCGATCAGTGCGTTGCGCAGCTCCTTGAAGGCCAGGAACTGGATGCGGCGGTCGATGCTGAGGGTGAGGTCCTTGCCGGGTTCGGCCGGGCGCAGCAGGTCGCTTTCGACGGTATCGCCCTTGCGGTTGCGGATCACCCGCTTGGCGCCGGGCTTGCCGCGCAGCCACTCGTCGAAGGCCAGTTCCAGCCCTTCCTGGCCGCGGTCGTCGATGTTGGTGAAGCCCAGCACGTGCGCCATCGCCTCCCCCTGCGGGTAGAAGCGGCGGAACTCGCGCTGCGAGGCGACGCCGGGGATCTTCAGCGCCACCACTTTCTCGGCGTCGTCGGGGTTGATCCGGCGGCGCAAGTACATGAATTCCTTGTCGGCCTTCTGCGCCAGGCGGGCGTTGAGCTCGTCCAGCGGCATGCCGAGCGCGGTGGCCAGCTCCGGGATGCGCTCGGGTTCGCGCAGCAGTTCCTGCGGATTGACCCAGATCGAGGCGACCGGGGTGGACACCGCCACCGGCTCGCCGTTGCGGTCGGTGATCATGCCGCGCGAGGTGTTGATCGGCAGCTCGCGCAGGTAGCGGGCTTCGCCCTGGCGCTGGTAGAACTCGCTGTTGATGATCTGCACGTAGGCGGCGCGGCCAACCAGCGACACCGAGCACAGGCCCAGCGCCAGACCCACCCACTTCAGGCGCTGGCGCAGGTTGAAGCTGTTGCGGGCACGGTTGCGGCCGGACTTGCTCATGGGCGCACCACCACGACGTCGGCGGCCTCGGGGAACTTCATGCCCAGGCGTTCGCGGGCAACGCGATCGACCCGGGTCGCTTCGGCCAGCGTGGCCTGCTCCAGCTGCAGGCGGCCGAATTCGATATTGAGCTCATCGCGCGCGCGCTCGACCTTGGACAGCTCCACAAAGGTCTGGCGGTGGCGGTGGCGCATGAACACCACGCCGATCGCCGAGGCGATCGTGCAGGCCAGCAGCACAATGAGCAGCAGGCGGCTCATCCGGCCACCGCACGCTTTTCGGCGACACGCAGCACGGCACTGCGCGAGCGCGGGTTGACCGCCAGCTCGTCGTCGTCGGCCTTGATGGCGCCACCGATCAGGTCCAGCGTCGGCACGAACGCCGTCAGTTCCGGCAGCCGGCGGTTGGTCGGCGGGGCCTTGGCATGACGGTTCATGAACTGCTTGACGATGCGGTCTTCCAGCGAGTGGAAGCTGATCACCGCCAACCGGCCACCGGGCTTGAGCCGCGCCATTGCCGCGTCCAGGCCGGCTTCGAGGTCGGCCAGTTCGCGGTTGATGTGGATGCGGATGGCCTGGAAGCTGCGCGTGGCCGGGTGGATTTTGTCCTTGCCACGCGGCATCACCGAGGCGATCAGCTCGGCCAGTTCGGCAGTGCGGGCGAACGGCTGCCTGTCGCGGCGCGCAATGATCGCGCGGGCGATGCGGCGGCCCTGGCGCTCCTCGCCGTAGGTCCACAGCACATCCATGAGCTCACGCTCTTCAACGCGATTGAGCCACTGCGCCGCACTCTCGCCGCTGTCCGGGTCCATGCGCATGTCCAGCGGGCCGTCCTTGCCGAAGCTGAAACCGCGCTCGGCCACATCCAGCTGCGGCGACGACACACCGAGGTCGAACAGCACCCCGTCCAGACCGTCGGCGGTGGCATCCCAATGCAGCAGGTCGGCGAAGCTGCCACGGAAGATCGAGACGCGCGGATCCGGCGCGAAATCGCGCTCGGCCACCGCAATCGCTTCGGGATCCTTGTCCATGACCAGCAGCCGGCCTCCAGGACCGAGTTGCTCGAGCACGCCGCGGGCATGACCGCCACGACCGAACGTGCCATCGAGATACCGTCCGTTTTCGATCACCGCCAGGCCTTCCAGGACCTGCGTGTACAGCACCGGCAGATGGCCCGCCGGCGACTGCGACACCGGAAGGTGACCGGCCTGCGCGCCCCCGCGCACCCGGGCACCCCGGCTCACAACTTCAGGTCGAGCAACCCATCGCCGAGATCCTCGTCAGACAATGTCTGCTGGATCAACGCGCGATGTGCCTGCTCGCTCCACAATTCAAATTTGTCGCCCATGCCGAGCAGAACCGCCTTCTTTTCAATGCCAACGGCACCACGGTGGCTGGCGGGAATACTGATGCGACCGTTGCCGTCCAGCTCCAGATGCGCGGCCGAACCGACCAGCTTCTGTTGCAGCAGACGCACGACACGCTGTGTGTTGGGCTTGGACATGACGTCGTCCCGCACCCGCTCCCACTCCGATTCGGCATAGAGCCAAAGGCAGCCGGACTCGAACGGGTTGTAGGTGAGCACGAGACGGTTGTTGCTGGCGCGCGCGACGAGGTCGCGATAAGCGGTGGGAACCGCCATGCGCCCTTTGTCATCAACTGTGATGGCCGTCTCGCCCTGGAACACGACGCCTGCACCTTTTCCTTTGCCCGGTGAAACATTGAACCACGAAAAACCACAAAAAACCCGGTTTTCCCTCTGTTGCCCACCTTAGCAGTGCCGATTGGGTTGTCAACAACTTTGCGAAGCCGAAATCACTTTGAACATCAAGGGCTTGCAGCAATGTTTAGAGACTTGTTCAAGGCTTATCCACAAGTTGCTGTTTCGTCTCAATTTTTGAGATTGATCGGAAGTTCAGGCCTGTGCAGAGGGCGTGAAACCCTTGCCCGCATTCAGTCGCGCGGGGGTCGGCTTCGACCTGTTCGTGCGCAAACCCGGCACAATCGGCGCATGTGTCTGCTCGCTCTGGCCTGGAAGGCCCACCCCCGTTGGCAGCTGGTCATGGCCGGCAACCGCGACGAGTTCCACGCCCGGCCCACCGCCGCGCTGGCGGCCTGGCCCGCACCCGACACCGGCGTGATGGCCGGGCGCGACCTCCGCTCCGGCGGCACCTGGGCCGGCATCGGCCAGAACGGCCGGATGGCGGTGGTGACCAACGTGCGCGACCCGCTGGCCCGCCAGACCGGCCCCTCGCGCGGTGCACTGGTGGCCGACTTCCTGCGTGGCAGCGCCCCGGCCGCCGCCTTCGCCGATGCCTTGGCCCCCGATGCCTCCGCCTTCGCCCCGTTCAACCTGCTGCTGGCCGACCGCGACAGTTGCCAGTTCCTGGGCAACCATCCCCTGCTGCGACGGACGCTGTCACCGGGCCTGCACGGCATGTCCAATGGCCCGCTCGATGCGCCGTGGCCGAAAACCGTGAACCTGGTCGAGGCCCTCGGCGACTGGATCGCCCGTGGCGAGGTCGCGCTGGACCCGCTCTGGCAGGCGCTGGCCAATGAGGGCCGTGCCGACGACGACGCCCTGCCCGACACCGGCATCGGCCTGGAGCGCGAGCGCTGGCTGTCCTCGGCATTCATCCGCAGCCCCGACTACGGCACCCGTGCCAGTACCGTCATCGCCCTGGACGAACGCGGCCACGGCTTCATCCAGGAGCGCCGCTTCGCCGCCGATGGCCGCTGCATCGGCGAGACCCGGTTGGACACGCCTGCACCGTAGTCCCGCATCCACGTCCCTGCCGCGCAGCGGATGTGGGACAATGCGCGCGGCGGAGTCGGCCAGACAGTCGCGTCATCCCTTGCGGATGCCGAGGAAAGTCCGGGCTCCACAGGGCAAGGTGCCAGGTAACGCCTGGGCGGCGCGAGCCGACGGAAAGTGCAACAGAAAGATACCGCCTACGTTCCCTTCGGGGAGCCGGTAAGGGTGAAATGGTGCGGTAAGAGCGCACCGCGAGTCTGGCAACAGACCGGCACGGCAAACCCCACCTGGAGCAAGACCAAATAGGGACCTAATGACGTGGCCCGCGTCGGGTCCGGGTAGGTTGCTTGAGCGCTGCGGTGACGCAGCGCCTAGAAGAATGACTGTCCACGACAAAACCCGGCTTATCGGCCGGCTCCGCCCTTTCTTCGCCTTCTGCGAAGAAGCCCCCAGGGTGCCACCAGCCCCCACATCCCCCCGCCTGTCGGCGTGCCTCCTGTACTGAAGGGGGCTGTTGCTCGGGACAGCACACCGGTGGAGCCGACCGTTGGCCGGCTGCCCTACGTTCCGACATCGGCGCTGCATCCCAGGCACTGACGACCACCCGACCGCAGCTCAACTCCCGTACAGCGCCTTTCTCGGCGCGCCGGTCAGTTCCGCCGCCAGCTTGGCGGCGGTCGAAGGCGGCAGGTGCTCGCTGAGCTTGGCGTACATGCGGCGGCCTGCAGCAAGCTGGGCCTGCGCGTCGTCGGCGGCGCCCTGCACCATCACCACGAACTCGCCCTTGCGCTGGTTGTCGTCGGCTTCCACCTGCTGCAGCAGCGAGCCCAGGGGGCCGTCGAGCACCGTTTCAAACAGTTTGGTCAGTTCGCGCGCGATCACCGCCGGTCGCTCGGCCCCGAACGCGGCCACCATGTCGGCCAGCGATTCGATGATGCGGTGCGAGGATTCGTAGAACACCAGCGTGCGGGTTTCGCCCGCCAGTCCATTCAACCGCTCGCGGCGGCCCGCTCCCTTGGCCGGCAGGAAGCCTTCGAAGGTGAAGCGGTCGCTGGGCAGACCGGCCACGCTCAAGGCCGCGATCGCCGCGCACGCGCCCGGCACCGGGCTGACCCGGATGCCCGCTTCGCGCGCCGCGCGGACCAGGCGGTAGCCTGGATCGCTCACCAGGGGCGTGCCGGCATCGCTGACCAGCGCCAACGACTCCCCGGCCTGCAGCCGCGCCACGATCCGCTGCGACAACGCTTCTTCATTGTGGTCGTGCAGCGCCACCAGCGGCTGCTGGATGCCGAAGTGGGCCAGCAGCTGGCCGCTGCGGCGGGTGTCCTCGGCGCAGATCGCGGCCACCGAGCGCAGCACCTCCTGCGCGCGCGGCGTCAGGTCGGCGAGGTTTCCGATCGGGGTGGCAACGACATACAGCGTGGGGACAGCACTCATCGCAACGGCACTCATGGGTCAAGGGTAGAATCGTACCGTTCCCCGGCCACGGCCGCTGCCCCCATCGAATGGACCTGATCATGAACAAGCCCGTCGCACGGATCTCTGCCCTTTCGTTGTCGCTGCTGCTGCTCGCCGGCTGCGCCACGACCAGCCTCACCAGTGCCCCCGAATCCCCGGCGCAGAGCCAGGCGCTGGCACTGATCGAGCAGGGCAAGCCGCGTGATGCCGCCGTGCAGCTCGAAGCATTGGCCAACACCCTGCGTGGCAGTGCCCGCAGTGCCGCGCTGGCCGACGCTGCCTTCGCCTGGCATGAAGCCGGCGATGCCACCCGCGCCCGCAGCCTGCTGAGCCAGGTGCAGCCGCGCCAGCTCACCGGCGCCAGCCTGCAGCGTTACCAGCTCACCAGTGCCGAGCTGGCACTGGCCGACCGACAGCCGGCACAGGCGCTGGCCGCACTGAAGGAATCCTCGGACGCAGTGGCTCCGTCGCTGCGCACGCGCTGGCAGCTGGCCCGCGCCAATGCGCTGCAGGCCACCGGCGACACCCTCGGCGCCGCGCTGGAGCGCGCCCGCGCACATGCCGCGCTGACCGGCAAGGCGCGCAGTGACAACCAGCAGGCCATCGCCAGCCTGCTCGGCACCCTGGACGACGCCACCCTGCGGGCCAGGGCCGCCGCGCTGCCGGCCAACGAGCCGCTGTACAACTTCGCCGGTCGCGCGCTGATTGCCCGTGGCCTGCCGCTGCCGCGTCCGTTCGACCGCGATGGCGCCAGCCAGTTCGACACCAGCAAGCGCCCGCCGGCGATGTCCGATGGCTACCGCCCGCCGGTGAAGATGGCCGTGCTGCTGCCGCTCAGTGGTCGCCTGGCCACCGCCGCACAGCCGGTCCGCGATGGCCTGCTCAGCGGTTACTACGGTGAGTCGCGCCGCCGCCCGGAGATCCAGTTCATCGATACCGCCGGCACCGCCGCCGGTGCCGTGGCCGCTTACGACAAGGCCGTGGGCGCGGGCGCCGACTTCATCGTCGGGCCGCTGGGCCGCGACGAGGTCGATGCGGTGTTCGGCCGTGCGCAGCTGCCGGTGCCGGTGCTGGCACTGAACCGTGGCAAGGGCAGCCCGCCGGCCGGCAGCGCCGGCTTCTCGATGGCCCCCGAAGACGACGGCATCATCGCCGCCGAGTACCTGCGCGGCCGCGAGCGCGGCAAGGTGCTGGTGGTGCACAGCAACGACGAGACCGGCCGCCGCGCGGCCGCCGCGTTCCGCGAGCGCTTCACCCAGCGTGGCGGCCAGGTGGCGGCCACGGTCGGCGTGAACGACACCGTGGGCGATGTCGGCGCGCAGCTGCGCGCCGCAGGCAGCGTGGACGGCGTGTTCCTGGCGGTGAAGGCGCCGCAGGCCCGCACGCTGGCGCCGCAGTTGGCGCTGGCCGGCGCCGGCGGCGCCAGCCGCGTGGGCACCTCGCAGTTGACCCTCGGCAGCGGCAAGCCCGAGGAAGACATGGCGCTGGACGGCATCATCTATCCGAACGAAGCCTGGAATGTGCGCGGCGTGGCCGGCCTGCCGGCCGCTTCCACCGCCGGGCAGATCCTGCCCTCGGCACGCGGCGCGTCCGGCCGCCTGTTCGCGTTCGGCTTCGATGCGTGGAAGATCAGCGCCTACCTGGACAAGATCGCCACCGAGGGCGCACTGGCCGGCGCCACCGGCACACTGTTCCTTGACAGCAACGGCAACGTGCTGCGTGTGCCGGTGTGGTCGACCTTCAGCGGCGGTCGGCCGACGCCGATCGCGTCGGCCAACTAGGTCCGGCATGGCCACCGGACGCGCGCAGCGCGGCGCGGCGGTGGAAGCGGCGGCTCGGGCGCATCTGCGTCGCGCCGGCCTGCAGCCGCTGGCCGCCAACGCACGCTACCGCGGTGGTGAACTGGACCTGGTGATGCGCGACGGCGACACCACGGTGTTCGTGGAGGTGCGTTACCGCGCGTCGGCCGCGTTCGGCGGCGGTGCCGTCTCGGTCGATCTGCGCAAGCGCCGCAAGCTGGTGCTGGCCGCGCAGCTGTTCCTGCTGGCGCATCCGGCGCTGGCCGATCGGCCCTGCCGCTTCGATGTGGTCGAGGCCGCTGGCGACCCACCGCAGCTGCGCTGGCTGCGGGATGCCTTCCGGCTGGAGGATTGCTGATGCCCACCGTTCTTACCCATGCCGCCATTCCGCTGGCGCTGTGGTGCGCGGCCGACCGCGGCCGCATCGCCACGCCGCTGCTGGCCGCCGGCGTGGTGGCGGCGATGCTGCCGGACGCGGACGTGCTGGCGTTCGCGCTGCACATTCCCTACGCCGACAGTTTCGGTCACCGCGGTGCGAGCCACTCGCTTCTGTTCGCCGCGCTGCTGGCCACGTTGGCAGCACTGCTGCACCGGCGTCTGCGCGCCACGGCCGTGCAGGCCGCCGCGTTTGTCGGCATCAGCACGTTGTCGCACCCGCTGCTGGATGCGTTCACCTCCGGCGGCCTGGGCGTGGCGCTGTGGTGGCCGTGGAGCGGCGAGCGGCTGTTCGCGCCGTGGCGGCCGATCCGCGTCTCGCCGTTCGCCGGCCAGTTCTTCAACGCACGTGGCATCACCACCCTGCTCTCCGAGCTGCGCTGGGTGTGGCTGCCACTCTGCACCGCCGTGATCGGCTGGAAGCTGGTCCACCCTGCCCCCGCCTCGTCCCGGAACACCCCATGACCACCGCCCTGCCCGCCGCCTTCGCCGCCACCCTGCATGCCCTGCTGGGCGACGACGGCTGGCGCACCGACGACAGCGCGCTGCAGGCGCACGCGCAGGACAACTCGTGGCGGCATGCGCTGCCGGCCGGCGTGGCCTTCCCGCGCGACCGCGACCAGGTTGTCGCCCTGGTACGTGCATGCCGCGCGCATGGCATCGCGCTGGTCGCGCGCGGCGCCGGCACCGGTACCACCGGCGCGGCGGTACCGGTGAATGGCAGCATCGTGCTCTCGTTCGCGCGCATGAACCGCATCCTCGACATCCAGCCGGGCAACCGCTGCGCGGTGGTGGAGCCGGGTGTGCTCAACGGCGACCTGCAGCACGCGCTGGTACCGCATGGCCTGTTCTGGGCACCGGACCCGTCCAGCGCGGAGATCTGCAGTATTGGCGGCAACCTCGCCTGCAACGCCGGCGGCCCGCGCGCAGTGAAGTACGGCACCAGCCGCGACAACGTGCTCGGCCTGGTGGCGGTGACCGGTGCCGGCGAGGTGATCCGGTGCGGAGGGGCGTACACCAAGGATGCGACCGGCTACGACCTGACCCATCTGCTGGTGGGCAGCGAAGGTACGCTGGCGCTGATCGTGGAAGCCACGCTCAAGCTGACCCCGCTGCCCGTGGCCCAGGCCGGGTTGCGCGTACTGTATCGCGACGCCAATGCGGCGGCCGCCGCGGTGTCGCGCCTGATGGCGCAGCCGGTGGTGCCCACCCGCCTGGAATTCATGGATGCGCGCAGCCTGGAGCTGCTGCGCCGCAATGGTGCCGTGGTGCCCGAGGCCGGCGCGATGCTGCTGGTCGAGGCCGACGGCGATCACGACACCCTGCCCTATCTGCTGCAGGCGCTGGCCACCGCCGCCGAAGGCGACGGCCTGATCGCGCTGGACGTGGCGATGGAAGGCAGCGCCCGCGAGACGCTCTGGGCAGCGCGCAAGGCGCTGTCGCCGGCGCTGCGCAGCATCGCCCCGGGCAAGATCAACGAAGACGTGGTGGTGCCGGTGTCGCGCATTCCCGATCTGGTCGCCGGCGTGCAGGCGCTGGCGCAGGAACACGCGCTGACCATCGTCACCTTCGGCCATGCCGGCAACGGCAACCTGCACGTCAACATCCTGTACCACCCCGACGACGCGGACGAGAGCGCACGCGCGCACGCCGCCCTGCCGAAGATCTTCGCGCTGACCCTCGCCCTGGGCGGCACGCTGTCCGGCGAGCACGGCATCGGCCTGGCCAAGCGCGACTTCATGGCCCAGGCCTTCACGCCCGCCACGCTGGCGGCGATGCGGGCGATCAAGCGGGCGCTGGATCCGGACGGACTCCTCAATCCCGGCAAAGTGCTGCCGCCGGTGTAGCAGGGCACAGCGGTCGTCTGACGTGCCGACGGCCGCCGTGCATCGCCGCAGCGCCACGGCGATCTGCTGCGTGTGTCAGCCGACCTGGCAACACGACACTGCACGTCCTCGACGGATCTCCCCAAGACGATGACCTGGACGCCGGCGCCTGGGGCCCGGCGCCAGTGGCTGTCGTGACGCCAGCGCGCAGCGGGGCATGACCTGCGCGTGCCGTCGGAACGAGGGTCCACCGGTGGCGATGATCGCCAGCGATAGACGCAGACAATCTGCAAGAAATTGTATGGGTTGACGCAGGTCCGATCGCGACACTGCGCATCCCCTGCTGGACAGTCCGTGTCATTTGCGACCGCCAGGGTACCGCCGCTGCACCGTTCCCCCTGCAGTCTGCCCGGCCACCTCACGAACTCCCCGGCCTATCCCGATCGAGAGACCCACGACAATGAACGCCATCACGACCCGACATCCTGGTCATCCGCCTGTCAGGCTGCTGACCTGTGCTGTGATCCTTGCGCTGACCTCGCTCCCGTTCGGCGATCTGGACGCGCGCGTGCTGGATGGCGAGGAGGCCGACGTGGGCATCGGCGACGCTGCCGACACATGGACCCTCCGCAATGATGCACGTCTGGTGGTCAGGAACGGCGCCACGTTCAACATCATTGCCGACAGCACCTCACAGGTGGACCTCATTGGCACCACCGTGTCGCGCCGCAGCATGTCCAGCCCGAACAAGACCCTCGAACTGACCGACGCCGCCTCCCTGCGCGCCATCGGGTCGACCTTCATCGATGGCGGCCTTCATCTGCAGAATGACGCTACCGTGCATCTGATCGGCAGCAGCATTCTGATGGATGACCTCAGTAGCAGCTTCGCCGGCGCCAGCGTGGGCGTGGATCTGATCAGCGAGACCACGGCGATCGGCAGGGCGCATGCACTGCTCGATGCCACCCTGGTCCGTGTCGCCGACAATCCGGGTGTTTCGGACCGCTTCTCCGGCATTGGCGTGCGCATGGCCGGCGGTACGGTGGATATCGTCAATGGCTCCTCCATCGAAGCGGCCAACGTTGGCGTCCAGCTCCTGGGCGCCCTTCCGGACACCGATACCCTCAGACTGCGGGTGGATGGATCGACGGTGCGTTCGGCGCGCGGCGCCGCGATACAGGTTGCGGCTTACGGGAATGTCGATGCGTCTTATGACGTACGGGTTGCCAATGCTGCGCAACTGGTGGGCGGCGACAACCATCTGATGCTGGTCCGCGCGTTTGACGCGACGCCGTCCCGTGGCTGGACCTCGGTGGCCTTCACGGTGGACGACTCACGCCTCAGCGGGGATGTCACCTTCGACACGCGTACCGTCACCGGCACGCTCGACGTTCAGCTGCTCAACAATGCGCGTATCGATGGCCGATTCACCGACGTCACGTCGGCAACGCTGGGCAGCGGCAGCACCTGGATGCTGACCGGCGACAGCAACGTCGATCGGTTGCAGCTCGATCCCACCGGTACCGTCGCACTGGGCAACGGCACTGCCTTCAATACCCTGGCCGTCAATACGTTTGCCGGCAACGGCGGCACGCTGCTGTTCAACACCGTGCTGGGCGATGACCACTCCGCCACCGACACGCTGGCAATCACCGGCGATGCCGACGGCCAGGCCGGTGTACGCGTGCTCAACGCCGGCGGGACCGGTGCAAAGACCGATCTGGGCATTGCGCTGATCACCGTCGGCGGTGCGTCCAATGCACAGTTCGATCTGATCGGTCGTGCCGTGGGTGGGCAGTACGAGTACTTCCTGGTCAAACACCAGGACGGCAACTGGTACCTGCGCTCGGAGATCCCGACGACCAACCCGTGCGAGGCCAATCCAGCCCTGCCCGGCTGCACGCCGGTTGATCCGGTTGATCCGGTCGATCCGGTTGACCCGGTGGATCCGGTTGATCCGGTCGATCCGGTCGATCCGGTCGATCCGGTCGATCCGGTTGATCCGGTTGATCCGGTCGATCCGGTCGATCCGGTTGACCCGGTGGATCCGGTGGATCCGGTTGATCCGGTTGATCCGGTTGACCCGGTGGATCCGGTCGATCCGGTCGATCCGGTCGATCCGGTGGATCCGGTGGATCCGGTGGATCCGGTGGATGCGGTTGACCCGGTCGATCCGATCGATCCGGCCCCGGCCCCGGCGCCGGTCCTGCGTCCGGAGACCGGCGCCTACCTGGCCAACCAGTTCGCGCTCACCCAGCTGCTGCGCCATAGCTGGCACGACCGCAACGGCGACCACGCCGCCGGCATTGATGGCGTGCACACCTGGGCCAAGGTCGACTCCACCCACAGCCGCCTGGGCGCGGTCAATGACCAGCTCGAGCTCAAGGTGGCCCGCTCGGGCCTGCAGATCGGTGCGGATATCGGTGTGTTCGATGCCGACCGCGGCCGCGTGGGTGTGATGCTCACCGCCGCGCAGTCGCAGGCCACCTCGCATTCGGCCCTCACCGGCTACCGCGCACGCGGCAAGGTGGAAGGCGGCGCGGCCG